>NZ_LMFL01000071.1:0-5888 GCF_001426805.1 Brevundimonas sp. Root1423 | reverse complement strand
GAGGCGACCTGGTCGGCCAGTTCGCGGGTCGGGGCCAGGACGAGGGCGCGCGGCATGCGGGCCTTGGCCCGGCCCGACGACAGCCGGTCGATCATCGGCAGGGTGAAGGCGGCGGTCTTGCCGGTGCCGGTCTGGGCGATGCCGAGCACGTCGCGGCCCGCGAGGGCGACCGGGATGGCGGAGGCCTGGATGGGGGTGGCGGTGGTGTAGCCGGTGTCGGCGACGGCCTTGAGAGTCGTGGGCGAGAGGCCCAGCTGGGAGAATTCGGTCATGGGTCCTTGGGACTGGATAAGGACGCCCCGCGCATCGGGCCGTCGTGCGATGTCGCGGAACCGCCCTGAATCTCTGGGCGAGCGGGCGGCGCGGATTCGCCAGTCCTGTCCCGAACGTGCGCCGGATATAGAAGTCCCCCCGCCAGAGTCAACTATTCGTGTGCCGGCGGAGGCCGGGCTTGGCAATGTCTGAACGTTTGTTAATAGTCCGCGCCGGGAAGGGCTGATTGAGGGACAAGCATGCTGCGTACGCTCGGCGTCGTAACTGTCGCGGTCGCATGGCTGATGACCGGCTCCGTTCGGGCCGACATGAATTCCGCCTTCGGCAATACGGTGGTGTCGCGTTACCCGGACGGCGGCTGGGTCAAGCACTGGTTCAATCCGGACGGCAGCTATTCGGCCCAGTTTTCGGACGGCCGGCGGCTGGCGGCGCGCTGGTCGGTGAGCGGGGACCGGGTCTGCCTGACCAACATCCGGCCCTATATGCTGGTGCCGCGCTTCTGCACCACCTTGATCGAAGCCTCGGTCGGCGAGACCTGGCACTCGCGCGATCCGATGGGCCGGCGCGTGCAGAACGTGCTGGTGGCGGGCCGGGCGCCGTAGGGCATTCAATCCCGCAAGGCCGGGGGCATGCCCCCCCCCGCGCCCTCGTCAGCCAGCGTTCCCGCGAGGGCGGGGCCCGGCTTCGGCCCCGCCGCCGGGGTTTGAATGGGCGTCAGCTCGGGTCGACGCCCTGCGCCCGCATCCGCGCCGCGCCGGCTTCCATACGGTCCGCGCCATCTTCCATTTTCGGGATGGCATCCAGAAGCTGCTGGTCAGTGACCGTCTGCCCCCGCTCGCGGGCGCGTTCGATCTGTTCGGCGCGGTAGGCCGGGTCGCGCAGCTTGCGGGCCTCCTCGCGCATGTTGCGGGCGCCTTCGACCATCTGCTCCGCGCCTTCGCGCATCTGCGCCCGGGCCTCGGCCATGTGACGGGCGGCCAGGGTTCGCGCCTCCTCGGCGTTGACGCGGGCGCGGGCTGTGTGCTCGGCCATGACCCGGGAGTGACCGGCGGCGCGTTCGGCCTGGCGCGCCATGCGGGCGTTGGTCCGCGCCACGGTCCGGGCTTCCGCGGCGTGAGCCCGCGCCTCCCGGGCCATGACACGGGCGTGGGCGGCGGATTCGCGCGCGGCGGCCACGGCGGCGCGCTGTTCATCGGTGAGCTGCGCGGTCGAGTTGTAGATGTAGCCCCCCTGGTATTCGGGGGCCTGCGGAGCCGCGGGCGGCTCAGGCGGCGCGGGCGGAGCCGGTGGAGCGGCCGGCGCCTGGAGCGGAGCCAGAGCCGCGAGCGCGGCCGGTGCGAGGGGAGCGACCGGAGCCGCCGGGGCCAGGGCCGCGAACGGCGCGCGCGGGGCGACGGGCTCGTCCCGCGTGGACAGCTCGACCGCGGCCAGCGGCGTGGCGACGGCCAGCAGGGCGCCGACGGCGATCATCATGGCGACGGGACGGGGCGAGGCGGGACGGCGTTGGGTCATGACCTTGGTGATCCTTTTCGCGAGGGAACGGGCCGGACCGGTCATGCCGGTGGCGGCCCCGGGGGTGAAGTCGGCGGCCATGCCCAGCAGGGTGCGGGCGTAGGCCTCAGGTTCGACATGGCGCAGGGCGTCGGCGTCGGCGGCCTCCTCGGACAGGCGTCCGAGCTCGGCCTGCAGCAGCCAGACCAGCGGATTGAACCAGAACAGGGCCACAGCGACGCGGGACAGGGCCAGGAACAGCCAGTCGCGGCGGCGGATGTGGGCGAGCTCGTGGGCCAGCACCGCCTCGGCGTCGCGCGGCTGGTTCAACTGGGCGGCACCGATCAGGACCACGCCCGGCGGGACGCCCCAGCTCAGCGGCGAGGCGACGCGGCCGGACGCCAGCAGGCGCGGGGCGGAACCGCCGGCCAGCCGGGCCAGCGCCGCGGTCCAGGCGGGATCGGAAACAAGGTCGCCGCTCCGGGTCCAGCGGGCTAGCGTCAGCACGCCGAGGCCGAAACGGACGACGAGGGCGACCGCGCCGGAGGCCCAGGCGAGGGCGAGCCATGTCGAGACGGCGGGCAGGGTGAAGGTCGGCGCGGCGGCGGCGCTTCCGGCGGCCGGAAGGCTGAAGGTCCCGGCGGGCGCCGCGACGGGCGCTGCGGCCAGCCAGATGGTCAGGTCGGGGCCGAGCAGGGCGATGAAGGGCAGGGCGAGCAGCAGAACGACGGCGGCGCGCAGCAGCGTCACGCGCTCGGCCGGTGATCGTCCGCCCAGCAACCAGACGGCGGACAGGGCCAGGGCTGCGACGAGGCTGGACTTGATCAGAAGGGAGAGGATGACGGCGGTCACGAGCCCCGCTCCCGGGCGTTCTCGATCGCGCGCTCCAGAGCGGCCAGCTCGTCGGGCTTCAGTTTTTTCGTCAGGCCGAGCAGGGCGGTGGCGGCGCTGGCGGCGGATCCGGCGAAGAAGGTGTCGACCAGACGGTTCAGGGCGCCGGCGGCGACCGTCTCCGGACGGGGGACGGGGGCGTAGACATAGGCGGCCCCTTCATTGTGATGATCAACGAGGCCCTTGGCCTCCAGCCGGGTCAGCAGGGTCCGCACGGCCGAGTCGCTGGGCGAGCCGGCCATGGCCTGACGCACCGCCGCGGCCGTACCCTGCTCCAGCCGGCACAGAATCTCGAACACCTCGCGTTCACGGCGGGGAAGGGTCTCGATCATGCCGGCGAGTCTCCTGCTACATCTGTAGTGTTACGTTTGTAGCGGAAAAAGGCAAGACTGAGGCGCGGGGATGAAACCGCGGTAAGGAGGCTGTCTGTGAAGATGGGGGGCGGGGGATCCGCGCCACCTCTCCGGTCAGGAGAAGTGGCGCGAGTGACGGGACTCGAACCCGCGACCTCCGGCGTGACAGGCCGGCACTCTAACCAACTGAGCTACACCCGCGTATCCCGGCCNCGGGGGATCCGCGCCACCTCTCCGATCAGGAGAAGTGGCGCGAGTGACGGGACTCGAACCCGCGACCTCCGGCGTGACAGGCCGGCACTCTAACCAACTGAGCTACACCCGCGTATCCCGGCCGCGGCGCTGAGGTGCGTCGCGGCGAGGGGCGTCGTTTAGGCGGGGGCGGCTCGCACTGTCAAGCGACGAAAGCGGGCGTCCGGAGAGTTTTTCCATCGCGCGGACGCCGTTTCAGCCGCCGCCGGACGGGCTGGAAAACCTGCGAACCATTCTCAAGAAAAACCTTTCGTCACACGGGTTTGAACGGGGGTTTGAACGGGCGCGGTTCAGCGGCTAGAAAGCGCCGAATCCGCCCCTCCCTTCAAGGGCGGCCGAGGTCCCCCCGGATGAATGCATTCCTTCTTCAATATCTCCCGATCGTGATCTTTCTCGGGATCGCGGCGGTCCTCGGCCTCGGCTTCATGCTGGCGGCCTGGGTCCTGGCCCCGAAGAACCCCGACTCGGAGAAGCTGTCGGCCTATGAGTGCGGCTTCAACGCCTTCGACGACGCGCGGATGAAGTTCGACGTCCGCTTCTATCTGGTGTCGATCCTCTTCATCATCTTCGATCTGGAAGTGGCCTTCCTGTTCCCCTGGGCGGTGTCGATGTTCGACCTGTCGCAGTCGGGCATGGTGTTCGCCTTCTGGTCGATGATGGTCTTCCTCGGCGTGCTGACCGTCGGCTTCATCTACGAATGGAAGAAGGGCGCGCTCGAATGGGAGTGACGACCACGAACACCGTCCCGCTGATCGGGGTCGGCAACCAGGGCAGTTCGCCCGTGGCGCCGGGCGCATCCTCGCGCCTGCCGGGGCCGATGAGCACCACCATGTTCAACACCGGCGCCCGNCGCTGATCGGGGTCGGCAACCAGGGCAGTTCGCCCGTGGCGCCGGGCGCATCCTCGCGCCTGCCGGGGCCGATGAGCACCACCATGTTCAACACCGGCGCCCGCTCGTCGGTGGAGGGCTATGATCCGGCCATCCACGACAAATTCTTCGAGGCGGTGAACGCCGAGCTCGGCGAGCGCGGCTTCATCACCACCTCGCTGGACGACGTCATCAACTGGGCCCGGACGGGCTCGCTGATGTGGATGACGTTCGGCCTGGCCTGCTGCGCCGTGGAGATGATGCAGGCGTCGATGCCGCGCTTCGACATGGAGCGGTTCGGCATGGCCCCGCGCGCCAGCCCGCGCCAGTCCGACCTGATGATCGTGGCGGGCACCCTGACCAACAAGATGGCTCCGGCGCTTCGCAAGGTCTACGACCAGATGCCGGACCCGCGTTACGTGCTGTCGATGGGCAGCTGCGCCAACGGCGGCGGGTACTACCACTACAGCTACAGCGTCGTTCGCGGCTGCGACCGGGTCGTGCCGGTCGACGTCTATGTRCCCGGGTGCCCGCCGACGGCGGAGGCGCTGCTGTACGGGCTGCTGCAGCTGCAGAAGAAGATCCGGCGGACGGGGACGATCGACCGATGAACGCGCTCNCCCGGGTGCCCGCCGACGGCGGAGGCGCTGCTGTACGGGCTGCTGCAGCTGCAGAAGAAGATCCGGCGGACGGGGACGATCGACCGATGAACGCGCTCGCGAGGATCGAGGAGATCGAGACCGCCCTGACGCCGCTGGGCGCCGAGATGGTCGGCGAACTGGGCGTCGAGGCGCAGATCGCCTTCGGCGAACTGACGCTGATCGCCACGCGGGCCAACATCCTGTCGGTGCTGACGGCGCTGAAGGACCGGTTCGGCTTCCATCAGCTGCTGGACCTGTGCGGGGTCGATTTCCCGGACCGGGCCGAGCGGTTCGAGGTGGTCTATCACCTGCTGTCGATGACGCGGAACGCGCGCGTGCGGGTCAAGCTGACGACCGACGAGGTCCAGCCGGTGCCCAGCGCCGTGGGCGTCTTCCCGATGACCGGCTATGTCGAGGTCCGGTACGACGAGGAGCAGAAGCGGGTGATCTATGAGCCCGTCAAACTGACCCAGGAGTTCCGCAATTTCGACTTCCTGTCGCCGTGGGAAGGCGCGGAATATGCGACGACCGTCCTGCCGGGCGATGAAAAGGCCCAGGGCCTCGCAGGGAGCAAGGCCTGATGGCTGACGGACATAACCCGCCCCTGCCGATCGGCGCCACGGACGTCTTCGACGACGGCCTGACCGACCACGCCCGGGCGCTGGACGACCGCAAGTTCACGATCAATTTCGGCCCGCAACACCCTGCCGCGCATGGTGTTTTGCGTCTGGTGCTGGAACTGGACGGCGAGCTGGTCACCCGTGTGGATCCGCACATCGGCCTGCTGCACCGCGGCACCGAAAAGCTGATGGAGGCGCGCACCTACCTGCAGAACGTGCCCTATCTGGACCGGCTCGACTATGTCGCGCCGATGAACCAGGAGCACGCCTTCTGCCTGGCCATCGAGAAGCTGCTGGGCGTGGACGTGCCCTACCGGGCCCAGCTGATCCGGGTGCTGTATTCCGAGATCGGCCGCATYCTSWSSCACCTGCTGAACGTGACGACSCAGGCCATGGACGTSGGCGCCCTGACGCCGCCGCTGTGGGGCTTCGAGGAACGCGAGAAGCTGATGGTGTTCTACGAGCGCGCYTCGGGCGCCCGTCTGCACGCCAACTATTT
>NZ_LMFL01000070.1:0-5834 GCF_001426805.1 Brevundimonas sp. Root1423 | reverse complement strand
GAAATCCATGTCGACGATCGAGGCGCCGGTGGCGACCACGGCGTCGATCATGCCGAACTTCACCATGTCGCGGTACACGTGCATGCAGCCGCCGGCCGAGGTCGAACCGGCGAGGATCAGCCACGGCGAGCAGTCCTTGTCCTCGATGGCCATGTTGAAGATGTCGGCGGCACGGGCCGTGTCGCGGCTCGAGAACGACATCTTGCGCATGCTGTCGATGATCGGGCGGGCGTCGAAGGACGTGATGTCCACATGCTCGACGGTGTTCTGAAGCAGCTGGGCCTTCTGGTTCGACTGAACGGGAGCGTTCATTGCAAGGGTTTCCCTTTGGTTTGAGCGCCCGTCGTTGAAGGAAGCCATGTCGGGACGGAGCGACCGACGGGGCCCAATAGGCTCAATACCCAAACCCGTCACCCTCGGACTTGATCCGAGGGTCAGACGATCCATCCCTAATTCGTTGAAGAGCGAGGCGGGGATGGTCTGATCCTCGGGTCAAGCCCGAGGATGACGACAAAAGTTGGAGGCGTCAGCGCCGTTGCTTCTTCCGCTGGCCGGCCTTGCCCTTGGGGCGGCTCAGGCGAACCACCTTGCGGGCCTGCTCTTCCGCCGTGGTGCGCACGGTCGGGATGGAGCGCGGCGCCAGGCCGTACAGCGAGGCCATCGGGGCGTCCCCGACCGCGGCGATGTCGTGCTCGCCATAGCCGTTGAAGCCGGTCGACATGGCCACGCCATAGGCGCCGAGCATGCCGATCTCGATGAAATCGCCTTCCTGCACATCGGCCGGCAGCCAGAACGGTCCGGGCATGTGGTCGATCGAGTCGCAGGTCGGGCCGTAGAAGCGGAAGGGCTTCAGTTCGTTGGCGCTCGCGCCGTCCCGGACCAGCTTGGTCGGGAAGGGCCAGCGCGAGTGGGTCGCATCGAACAGCGAGCCGTACGAGCCGTCGTTCAGATACAGGGCGTCGCCCTTGCGCAGGTCGACGCGGCACAGGACCGACGACGATTCCGCCACAAGCGCGCGACCGGGCTCGCACCACAGTTCGGTGGTGTGGGTGACCGGCATGTCGTTGAAGCCGCGGTGGATGGCGTCGGCGTATTCGCTCATGTCCGGCGGCACCATGCCCGGATAGACCGAGGGGAAGCCGCCGCCGACGTCGACGATGTCCACGATCACGCCCGCGCGGGTGATGGCGCGGCCGACCTGGGCCATGGCGGCCTCATAGGCGGACGGGCGCATGCACTGCGAACCGACGTGGAAGCAGACCCCCATCAGGCCGTCGACGACCGCCTGGCGCGTGGCCAGCAGCAGGGACGGGGCCTGGTCCGGCGAGACGCCGAACTTGCCCGACAGGGAATAGGCCGCGCCGTCGGCCGAGACCGCCATCCGCACCAGCAGGTTCAGATCCGTGGCGCCGCCGGTGGCGTCGAGAATCTTGGCCAGCTCGTCATGGCTGTCCAGCGAGAAGGTGCGGACGCCGTGCTCGAAATAGGCGCGGGTGATGGCGCCGCGGCTCTTGACCGGGTGCATGAAGGCCAGTCGCGCGTCGGCGCTGACCGAACGGACCAGTTCGATCTCCGACAGCGATGCGACGTCAAAGGCGGTGACGCCAGCCTCGACCAGGGTCTCGATGACCCAGCGCGAGGGATTGGCCTTCACAGCATAGAAGACGTCGGCCTTTAGATTGTCCTGGAACCAGCGCGCCGCTACNTTCGTCGATCGCCAATATCGGCTACGCAGCGCGCCGCTACGGAAACCGAACGAGGCCGCACGAGTGCGACGGGACGCTCAGGGGACCGCTCGCGGACCAGGTCCAGGGGAAATGGATACGTGCGCAATTCACGTAAACCCCTGTAATTGTTAAACCCAGCCGGCGTTAGCAGCGCATAGTGTCAGACCACGGGGTCCGCCGGAAGCCGCGATGTAGGGTCACGTGACTGTCATGTAAAGCGGTTTTTTTCAGGCAGGGCTTGAGGTTAGACGAGATTGGTCCGCCAACGGACCATGCCGGCGGCGCCCATCCGCCGCTGCTCCCCGCCGCAGCCGTCGCTTCTCGGCG
This sequence comes from Brevundimonas sp. Root1423, assembly GCF_001426805.1. Taxonomy (NCBI): domain Bacteria; kingdom Pseudomonadati; phylum Pseudomonadota; class Alphaproteobacteria; order Caulobacterales; family Caulobacteraceae; genus Brevundimonas; species Brevundimonas sp. Root1423. The sequence continues at coordinate 3,780 of NZ_LMFL01000070.1, read as the reverse complement.
GGCTGGCGGTTCGGACCGGTCCGCCTGCCGTTCCGCTGGACGAAATCCTCGCGAACGTGCCATTAAGACTTGCCTCGCGGGCCTGATCGGGCCATGCGGCGCGCCCTTGCAACCGCTTTCAGCGTGTCCATGACCTCAGCCACYGCCGCCGTCGGAGGCAGTACGGGGCAGAATCGCCTNTCCGTGAAGGACGTGTCCAAGACTTTCGGCGCCCGAAAGGCCCTGAACGGCGTGTCCGTCGAGGTCGGGGCCGGAGAAATGGTCGCCCTGATCGGCCCTTCCGGGTCGGGCAAATCGACGCTGCTGCGATCGATCACCGGCCTGCAGACCATCGATTCCGGCAAGGGAACGATCAGCGTCTTCGGCGAATGCGTCCAGAAGAACGGCCGCACGACCGGCGCGACCCGCGCCGCGCGCCAGAAGCTGGGCATGATCTTCCAGCAGTTCAATCTGGTCGGCCGGCTGTCGTTGTTCTCCAACGTCATGCTGGGCGCCCTAGGCCGTATTCCGGGCTGGCAGGGTTTTCTCGGCGCCTGGCCGACGGCTGACAAGCAGCGCGCCATGGCGGCCCTGCACCGCGTCGGCGTGTCCGACTATGCGGCCCAGCGCGCCAACACCCTGTCCGGCGGCCAGCAGCAGCGCGGCGCCATCGCCCGTGCTCTCGTCCAGGGCGCCAAGGCCATCCTGGCCGACGAACCGGTCGCCTCGCTGGACCCCGTGTCCGCCCGCAAGGTCATGGAACTGCTGGTGGAACTGAACCAGCGCGACGGCATGGGCGTCATCGTCACCCTGCACCAGGTCGATTACGCCATCCGCTATTGTGAGCGGGTCATCGCCCTCAAGGCCGGCCAGATCGTCTATGACGGCCCGGCCACAGGCCTGGACACCAAACAGCTTATCGACATCTACGGTCCCGAGTTCGAGGACGCGTTCTGGGAAACCAAGGCATGACCTTCGCCCCCGTCACCCGCCGTCTCGGCCTGATCGCCGCCGCCGTCGCCATGCTCGGCCTCGCTTCATGCGGAGCCGGGGGCGAGAAGTCCGCCGCCGCGCCGACCGAACTGACCTTCTCCATCCTGTCCGCCGAGGGCCAGGCCTCGGCCGGCCCGCTGTGGCAGCCGCTGCTGGAGGACATGTCCAAGGCCATCGGCGTGCCGGTAAAGCCCTATTTCGGCTCCAACTACACCGTCCTGGTCGAGGCCATGCGCGGCAACCAGACCCAGGTCGCCTGGTTCTCGGCCAAGCCCGCCGTCGAAGCCATCGACCGCGCCGACGCCGAGGTCATCGCCCGCACGGTCAACAAGGAGGGTCTGGACAGCTACCGTTCGACCCTGATCGTCCGCACCGGCTCGGGCATCACCCTGGATCAGGTCATGGCCTGCGGCAAACGCTTCGACTTCGGCATCGGCGACGCCCAGTCGACCTCGGGCACGCTGGCCCCGATGGCCTTCCTGTTCAATCCGCGCAACATCGTCCCGGCCCAGTGCTTCAGAAACGTCCGCTCGGCCAACCACCAGTCGAACGCCTTCGGCGTCGCCTCGGGCCAGCTCGACGTGGCGACCTCGAACACGGTCAACACCGTCTTCCTGCGCAAGCAGAACCCGCAGATCGCGGCCCAGATTCAGGAAATCTGGCAGTCGCCCCCGATCCCCGAAAGCGGCATCCTGGTCCGCGAGGACCTCGATCCGGCGCTGAAGGAAAAGATCCGCAGCTTCTTCCTGACCTACGGCCAGGGCGAAGGCGTCGAGGCCGAACGCCAGCGTCAGGTTCTGGCGGGTCTGGAATATTCGCGCTTCAACGCCGCCGACGACGGCTATCTGAACCCGATCCGCGAAATGATCGCCGACCAGAAGCTGGGCGAGGCTCGCGCCAAGGGCGACGCCGCCGGCGTCGCCGCCGCCGGGCGTGAACTGCAGCGCCTGCGCAGCCTGCGCGAGGTCCAGCCTTGACCGACGCCGCCGTCAAACCGGCCGCGACGGCCATCCCCAACCCCCCGACCAAGTCGATGGCCGCCTGGGCGCTGGACATCCTGATCTGGGGCGGGGTCGGCGCCGTGCTGGTCTACAGCTTCGGGCCGGTCGAGCTGGTCAACGTCACCAAGCTGTTCAGCAACAACGAGAACACCCAGAATTTCGCGCGCGAACTGCTGCGGCCCGACTTCACCGACTGGAAGCTGTTCGTCGGCAAGATGTGGGAGACGGTGCAGATCGCCCTCTGGGGCACCTTCATCGCCGTCTTCGCCGCCATCCCGATGGGTCTGGCCGCGGCGCGCAACATCGCGCCGGTGTGGGTCGTCACGCCGGTGCGATGGTTGATGAACCTGCTGCGCTCGATCCCCGATCTGGTCATCGGCCTGCTGTTCGTCGTCGCCGTGGGGCTCGGGCCTCTTGCGGGCGTGCTCGCTATCGCCCTGAACACCGCCGGCGTGCTGGCCAAGCTGTTCTCGGAAGCCGTCGAGTCGATCGACAAGGGCCCGGTTGAGGGCGTCCGCGCCACCGGCGCCTCAAAGCTGCACGAGATCGTCTGGGGCGTGATCCCCCAGGTCGCGCCGCTGTGGACCTCCTTCGCCCTCTATCGCTTCGAGTCGAACAGCCGGTCGGCGACGGTGCTGGGCCTGATCGGGGCCGGCGGCATCGGCCAGGTGCTGTTCGACAGCATGAACGCCTTCGATTTCCGCGCCGTTTCGGCCATCGTGGTCGTGGTCGTGGTGGCCGTGACCCTGATCGACATGCTGTCCCAGGCCATGCGCAAACGCCTGCTGTAACGGCGCTTCACTCCCCCGTTGAAAAGCCCGCCGCCGCGATCGCGACGGCGGGCTTTCTTGTTTCCGCCCCGGTCAGGCGGGCCGCAGGTCCGGCGGCGTGGCCTCTTCCGTCAGGATGCGGATCGCCTCGTCCAGCGACACCACCTCCTGCGCCTGCGAGCCCAGCCGGCGGATGGCGACCGTGCCCTGTTCGGCCTCGTTCTTGCCGACCACGGCGATGACCGGGACCTTGCCGACCGAGTGTTCGCGCACCTTGTAGCCGACCTTCTCGTTNTTATTGTCCGCCGCGCCCGCGACAAGGTTGGATGCGGTGGAGGTGTAGGTAACGTAGCGTTCTTGCCGACCACGGCGATGACCGGGACCTTGCCGACCGAGTGTTCGCGCACCTTGTAGCCGACCTTCTCGTTGCGCAGATCCAGCTCGGTCCGCAGGCCGGCGGCCTTGAACCGCGCCTGCACTTCGCGCGCGTAGTCGTCGGCCTCCGAGACGATGGTCGCCACCACGGCCTGGGTCGGCGCCAGCCACAGGGGGAAGGCCCCGGCGTAGTTCTCGATCATGATGCCGATGAAGCGCTCGAACGAGCCGAGGATGGCCCGGTGCAGCATGACCGGCCGGTGCTTCTGACCGTCCTCGCCGATATATTCCGCGTTCAGACGTTCCGGCAGGACATAGTCGAGTTGNCCGCAGGTCCAGGTCCGGCCGATGGCGTCCTTGACGATGAAGTCCAGCTTGGGCGCGTAGAAGGCGCCGTCGCCCTCGGCGATGACCGGCTCGATGCCCGCCTTCTTCGAGGCGTCCAGCAGCATGGCCTCGGCCTTGTCCCAGAACTCGTCCGTGCCGGCGCGGACCTCGGGCCGGGTGGCCAGGGCGATCTCGTGCGTCTGCATGCCCAGGTCGGCGTGGATCACCTGGGTCAGGCGGATGAACCGCTCCGTCTCGTCGACGATCTGGTCCTCGCGGCAGAAGATGTGGGCGTCGTCCTGGGTGAAGCCGCGCACCCGCATCAGGCCGTGCAG
>NZ_LMFL01000069.1:0-5878 GCF_001426805.1 Brevundimonas sp. Root1423 | reverse complement strand
CACGGGCTTCAGYCCGTCGCGCGCGTCCGGCAGGGCGCGGCTCACGATCACGCTCATGGCGTAGTCGAGATACGAGCGCCTCAGCTCGTCTTCGATGGTGATGGTCGAGATGTCGCCGCCGCCGCCGCCCGAGGCCGGGGGAAGCGCGTCGTTATAGCTGTCGTCAGTCAAGGAAATCAGGCTTTAAATGGCCGGAATCGGAACGTGATCCGCGAACGGGTTTTCTAGCATCCAGAGGCCCCCGTGGCAAAGCCGGGCCGCCCGGAGACGCTCCGTCCAGACAAGGATTCCAGACCATGCGCCTCCCCCGCCTCTCCGCCCTCGCCGCCCTGCCCCTGATCACGCTCCTGGGAGGCTGCGTCACCGTCACCGCGACCGAATACGGCGAGGAGTCCGGGCGCGCCGCTCCGGGCGATTTCGGCGAGGCGACGCTGACGAATCCCTCCGGCGCGCGCGTCGGCCGGGCCATCCTGACGCAGGGGCCGACCGGCCTGCTGATTCGCATCGAGGCGGAGGGCCTGACCCCCGGCTGGCATGGCGTCCACATCCACGCCACGGGCCAGTGCGCCGCGCCCTTCACCTCGGCCGGCGGGCACATAAACCACGGCGACCCGAAGGCGCCCCATGGCCTGCTCAACGCCGGCGGACCCGACGACGGCGACCTGCCCAACGTCTTCGCCGACGCCCGGGGCCGCGTGAACGCCGAGGTCTTCACCACCCGCGCCCGGATCGCCCGCGAAGGCCCTGGCCAGTGGCTGTGGGACGCCGACGGCTCGGCCCTGGTCATTCACGCCGGGATGGACGACCAGACCAGCCAGCCCATCGGCGGCGCCGGCGACCGCGTCGTCTGCGGCGTGATGGCGGCCGGCTGACGCCTATTCGGCGACCGGCCGGGTCAGGTCGAACTCGACCCGCAGGTAGCGATTCGGCCGCCGCAGTTCATAGGCGAAGATTTCCGCGGGCCGGACCTCGACCGCCCAGACATTGGTGTTCGAGACCGTGGCGTTGCGGCGTGTGAACAGGTCCTTCGAGAATTGGTCGACCGGAAACTCCTGCCGCGTCGCCGTGCCGGGCGTGACGGTGTCGCCGCCGTACTGGCTCAGTTCGTCCTCGGTCCCGTCCTCGTGCCGGTGATCGTGCTTGAGGCGCAGGCCGTCGGCCGTTCGGGTGATCACCCAGGTCCGCGACCGGTTCTCGCCCACCCAAAAGGGAATCCGCACCTCGTTCGCCGAACAGTCCCGCACATGCATTAGCAGCCGCGACCGGGCGAAGTCGGCGTCGGCGGCGTCCGTGGTCGCCACCCGCCCCTCGAACCTCTGGCCGCACAGGGCCTTCAGATTGGCGAAGAAGGCGTCCTGCGGCGAGACCGGCGCGGGCGCCGTGGCGCAGGCGGACAGGGCGATGGCGGCGGCCAGAACGACGATCTGTTTCATGGGCCCAGCTTGGCACGACCGGCTCCCCTCGCCTAACCTCCACCCATGGCCTCTGCCGTGACGCTTCGCCTCATCATCGACGATCCGGTCCCCGGGGTGCGCTACAGCCTCCAGAGTGACGACCTGCCGTTCGAGCCCGTCACCGCGGGCGACGGCCCGATCTCGTTCGACGTCCCGATCACCCTGCATCCCGACGGCCGCATGACCGGCCCCTTCGTGCGCCGGGAGGGACCGACGCGCCGCTTCGTCTACATCCGCATCGGCACGTCGGCGGGCGACCACGCCAGCCTCTGGAGCCGCCGCGCCAAGATCGACATCCACGACATCCCGCCGGCCCTGCTGACCCCCGGCGCCGTTCTGGAGGTCCATCTGCCCGGCCGCGGCAAGGACGGTTCCCCCGCCTGCGCCACCGTCCGGCCCCTCGGCGCGTGGAAGACCGCAAGTCGTCGTTGACTTCCGGTCGCGCCTGAGTATGTTCCGCGCCTCTTATTTTAGCGGCTTTCGCCGTCGCAGAGGTAATTCCCGATGGCCAAACCGGCTTCCATCAAGATCCGCCTGAACTCCTCGGCCGACACCGGCTTCTTCTACGTCACCAAGAAGAACGCCCGTACCATGACCGAGAAAATGGTCGTCAAGAAGTACGATCCCGTCGTGCGCAAGCACGTCGAGTTCAAGGAAGGCAAGATCAAGTAGGGTTCACGCCCTGCTGGATACGAAAACGCCCGGTGGAAACGCCGGGCGTTTTTCGTTTGCGTGCTAGATTGTCCCGATGAGTGACCCGACCGACGATCCGAAGGACTCCGCCGCTGCGCCCTCGCCTCCCGAGAGCCCCGTCCAGCGCGCCCTCCGCCTCAAGCAGGCCGCGATCGAGGCGCGCGAGAAGCCGCCGCGTGGCGGCCGCTTCCAGCGCGAACAGGCCGCGCGCATCGCCACCGGCAAGTCCAAGCCCTGGATGAGCCGCTGACGCCCCTCAGGCCGCTCTTGCGATGACCTGGTTCCGCCCGTGGGCCTTGGCCTCATAGACGCCCTCGTCGGCCCGCTTCAGCAGGGCGTCGGGCGTGTCGCCCCCGCCGGCGCTCGCCGCCACGCCCACCGAGACGGTGATCGTCAGCCCCTCGGCGCCGCCCATGATCGGGAACGGCTGGGCCGCGACGTCGCGCCGGATGCGGTCGGCGACGCGCGCGGCGTCTTCCAGGCTGGCGCCGGGCATCACCACCACGAATTCCTCGCCGCCCAGACGGCACGGCAGATCGATGGCGCGCACATTGGTCGCCAGCCGCACCGCGAACTCGCGCAGGACCTCGTCGCCGGCGTCGTGGCCGAAGCCGTCGTTGACCAGCTTGAAGTGATCGATGTCCATCATCAGCACGGCGACGGGCTCGCCGCCCTGGCCCGCCCGGGCCATCAGCCCCTGCAGCTGCCCGGCCATGTAGCGGCGGTTGTGAAGCCCCGTCAGGGCGTCCGTGACCGCCATCTCCAGGCTGTAGTCCAGCTTTTCCTTGAGGAAGTCGGCATAGCGTTTGCGCTTGATCTGGGTCCGCGCCCGCGCCTCCAGCTCCTCCGGGTCCACCGGCCGGGGCAGGATGTCGTTGACGCCCAGCTCCAGCGCCTTCAGCAGCCGCGGCCTGTCGGCCTGATCGACGACCGCCAGGATCGGCAGACGGCGCGAGGCCTCGGTCGACCGCACCTGGGCCACGAAGCGCAGGCCGTCGAACTCCGAACTCGACACATTGACGATCATCAGATCGACCGGCCCGCGCGCCGCGATCAACGCCGCCGCCGGATCGGCCTCCACCGTCGGCCGGTGTTCGCCGGCCAGATGTTCGACCATCTTCTCGGCCTGTCGGGCGTTGTCGTCGACGATCAGCACCCGCCCGCCCGATCCGCGCAGCCGCCCCGCGCCGTCGGTGTCGACGCCGATGCGGCGGCCGGTCTCCTCGCGCTCGCGCAGCTCGTCCATCACCGATTTCAGCCGCACCAGCGATTTCACACGGGCGAACAGGACCACGTCGTCGATCGGCTTGGTGACGAAGTCGTCGGCCCCGGCTTCCAGGCCCTTGATCTTGTCCTCGCGCCCGTCCAGCGCCGTCACCAGCACCACGGGGATGTGGCGGGTCACCGGATCGGCCTTCAGCCGCCGGCAGGTCTCGAACCCGTCCATGCCGGGCATCATCACGTCCAGCAGGATGATGTCGGGACGTTCGTCCGATGCGATCTGAAGCGCCGTCGCGCCGTCGCAGGCGGTCAGCACCTCATAATACTCGAGCGTCAGCTTGGCCTCGAGCAGGCGGACGTTCGGTTCGACGTCGTCAACGACCAGAATGCGCGCCGTCATCGGTCCCTACCCCAGATGTTTCCGAACCACGTCGAGGAAATGCATCACCGAGATGGGCTTGGAGATATAGGCCTCGCACCCGCCCTGGCGGATGCGCTCCTCGTCGCCCTTCATGGCGAAGGCGGTGACGGCGACGACGGGGATGTGGCTCAGCTCCTCGTCGTCCTTGAGCCATTTGGTCACTTCCAGGCCGCTGATCTCCGGCAGCTGGATGTCCATCAGGATCAGGTCGGGCTTGTGCAGGCGCGCCAGGGCGAGGGCCTGGAGCCCCTCGCGGGTCTGCAGGGTCTCGTAGCCCTGGGAATCGAGCAGATCATGAAAGAGCTTCATGTTCAGCTCGTTATCCTCGACGATGAGGACTTTCTTGGACATCATCACCTGGCCTGTCGCCCCATGGAGTGCGGCTGCACGGAGGCTTGTCGCCTTCTTCGTGCACTGTGGCCCGGCGGGTCTTAAGTTGGGGTGAAGCCCCTCTCCGCCGGCGCAGCCGGCCTTCAGACGGGTTCATCACAAGGGACACAAAGGCCCCCAAAGGGCACAATGAGGCCGGGCCGCTTCCGGGCCTTCTTCGTGGTCTTCGTGCCTCTTCGTGTCCCTTGTGATGAACCTCCCTCGGCGCCGCCTCCCGGATGACGGATATTGGACCGCCATGGCCCCTTCCTGCGCATGAAAGCCATCTGCCGCGACTGCCTGTGGACCGGCGACCACCAGGTCGACCGGTGCCCGGTCTGCGATTCGCGCCGCGTCGTCCGCCATGACGAACTGGACCGGCTGACCATCGCCCATCTGGACTGCGACGCCTTCTACGCCTCGGTGGAGAAGCGCGACCGGCCCGAGCTGCGCGACAGGCCGGTGATCGTCGGCGGCGGCAAGCGTGGCGTGGTTTCCACCTGCTGCTACGTCGCCCGCCAGTACGGCGTCCATTCGGCCATGCCGATGTTCAAGGCGTTGAAGGCCTGCCCCGAAGCCGTCGTCATCAAGCCCGACTTCCGCAAATACATCGCCGCCAGCGAGGCCATCTTCGGCGCCGTGGGCCGGCTGACGCCGCTGGTCCAGACCCTGTCGCTCGATGAGGCCTGGATCGACCTCGCCGGCACCGAACGGCTGAACGGCGGGCCTCCGGCCTTCCAGCTGATTCGCCTGCAGAAGCAGATCGAGGAAGACACGGGCCTGACCGTCTCGATCGGCCTGGCCCCCAACCGCTTCCTCGCCAAGGTGGCGTCCGAACTCGACAAGCCGCGAGGCTTCTCGGTGCTGGGCGCCCGGGCGAAGGACCTGCTGGCCCCGAAACCGATCCGCATCCTGCCCGGCGTCGGCCCGGTGTTCGCGAAAACCCTGAACAGCGACGGCTTCGCCACCGTCGGCGATCTGGCCGCCGCCGACGTCCGCGACCTGGTCAAGCGCTATGGCGAGACCGGCCTGCGGCTGCACGATCTCGCCCACGGCCGCGACGCCCGGCTGGTCAATCCGACCCATGACCGCAAGGGCATGAGCGCCGAAACCACCTTCAACGAGGATCTGACCTCGGCTGAGGATCTCGAGGCCGAACTCTGGCCCCTGTGCGAGAAGCTGGCCTCCAAGGCCCGCCGCGACGGCGTGGCCAGCCGGGTTCTGGTGCTGAAACTGCGCCGCACGGACTTCAGGATCGTCACCCGTCGCATCTCCCTGCCCGAGCCGGTCCAGACCGCCCGCGCCCTGTTCGCGGCCGGCCGGGCCCTGATGACGCCCGAACTGGGCCGACCCTACCGCCTGATCGGCATCGGCATGGCCGAGGTGGTCGACGCCGTCGACGCCCCGGCCCTGTTCGAGACGACCGAGGCGCGCGCTCTCAAGACCGAAACCGCCATCGACGCCCTGCGGGCGAAATTCGGCGCGAAAGCCGTGGTGGCCGGGCGGGCGCTGAAGGACTGACCGTAACGTCTGCTCCCACATCGTGGGGAGGGGGACCGCCGCGCTACCTCCCATCCGCGATGGGGAGAAGACAGTCCCCCCTCCGTGCATCCCCGCGAAGCGCGTGACGCTGCTCGCCGGATCTATAGTCGGGTTGGCGGGAAAATATCCTGCCGGTTCAACATCTTCCGCTTTTCTCAAACTCTATTGTCAGCACCGC
>NZ_LMFL01000068.1:9785-10379 GCF_001426805.1 Brevundimonas sp. Root1423 | reverse complement strand
TCGCGCACGCCGCCCAGCGACATGCGGATGTATTCCCGGCCGGTGGCCTTGGCGATCGACTTGGCCAGCGAGGTCTTGCCGACGCCCGGAGGGCCGACGAGGCACAGGATMGGSCCCTTCAGGCTGTTGGTGCGCGCCTGGACGGCCAGATATTCGATGATCCGTTCCTTGACCTTCTCGAGGCCGTAGTGGTCCTCCTCGAGGATGGCCTCGGCCTTGTCGAGGTCGATCGGCTTGGTCTTGGCCTTGCCCCACGGGATCGACAGCAGCCAGTCGAGGTAGTTCCGCACCACCGTCGATTCCGCCGACATCGGGCTCATGTTGCGCAGYTTCTTGACCTCGGCCTCGGCCTTGRTSCGGGCTTCCTTGGASAGGCGCGTCTTACGRATGCGCTTCTCCAGCTCCATGATCTCGTCGCGGGCGTCGTCGGTCTCGCCCARCTCGCGCTGGATCGCCTTCATCTGCTCGTTSAGATAATATTCGCGCTGGGTCTTCTCCATCTGGCGCTTCACGCGCGAGCGGATCTTCTTCTCGACCTGCAGGACGGARATCTCGCCCTCCATCAGGCCGTAGACCTTCTCTGAAATCTGGTCC
>NZ_LMFL01000068.1:6339-9734 GCF_001426805.1 Brevundimonas sp. Root1423 | reverse complement strand
CGCGCGCGGCTCTTGCCCTCGACCAGCACCTTGACGGTGCCGTCGGGCAGTTTGAGCAGCTGCAGKACRGTGGCCAGAACGCCGATCGGATAGATGGCGTCGGCGGASGGGTCGTCATCGACGCTGTTCTTCTGGGTGGCCAGCAGGATCTGCTTTTCRCCCTTCATGATCTCGTCGAGCGCCTTGACCGACTTCTCGCGYCCCACGAACAGCGGCACGACCATRTGCGGAAAGACGACGATGTCTCTCAGCGGCARGACGGGCAGGGTTTTKGTCTCGGACATGGATGCGTACTTTCTACGGGGTCCTCGTTGATCTCGGACCCGCCGCGCCGACGTTGGGAGCGCCTGTGCTTCCCCGTTTCGACTCGGCCCGCCATTCGGCGGCCTTCGATTGAGTATGTGGTTCTGCCGACGCCGGGTTCAAGCGTCGCCGGTAAGCGCGACGCGCTTCCATCCACAAGCGCTCAAGCTGCACGGATGGGCGCTCTCCGGGAGAGATGCCGCGGAAATCATGCGCTTGGTGCGCCGGAACGTTCAAAACTCGCCCTCGCCCCCCTGTGGCGCGGCGGCATCAGGCGTGACGCGGCGCAACCCTGACCCAGCTTGGCCGTTGGGAAAGGGCAATCCGGGAGGAACCAACCATGCGACACTAATCATCTGTGCCGCCGGCGCCCTGGCCCCCGGCCGCCTGACCAGAAGCCGGCCGAAGAAGCCACCGGTCCGGATCCGGCGAGCACCGGGGAAGTCAGGCTCGCTCAAGTAGCTTCCAGCGCCCGAATTCAAACGCCCGCCGCCGCCTTTCAACCTCGCCGCATCCCGTTCCTCGAGGCACATCCATCATGGCGTCCAGCTCTCTCCGGAGTCGGGCAACGGGCGCCCACTCGTGACCGCCAGCTGGAGCATCCCAGCCCTCGGCCAGCCGCCTGATGACGCTTCGGGCCATCGCCTCCAGCTGGTGATGAGTCCGATGGAACAGGGCCGGCGCGTCATCCTCGGGCAAAATCGGAAAGCGCCGGACGTCAACGATCGGCCCCGCATCCACCTTGCGGGTCATGTGGTGACAGGTGACGCCGAAGGAGGTGTCGCCGTGGTAGAGCGCCCAGTTCAGGCCGCCGATGCCGGGATGTTCCGGCGGGGCGGGATGGAAGTTGAGAGCGAGGGGCGCGCGGTCGAGCAGCCATTGCGGGACGATCCAGCGCGAGCAGTAGGACAGGATCAAATCCCCTTGCCAGTCGGCGAGCGCCCCGGGAAGCGGGTCGCCCCAATTGCTGTGAAAGGCTTCAACCTGGCCGAACGCTTGGCGGCATATGGCCGCGACCCGCTCCGCCTCATCGCCATGTGGGATGAGCAACAACCCTCGAGCCATCCGGCAATACTGCCAGAGAGTCCCGCTGCTGTCCGGAACTATCTCCCGGCGGGTTTGTCAAATACACATACGCTACCGGTCACATTGCGGAGCGAAGAGCTATGTCAATCTTGTTGGCGGTGACACTCGCGGGCGGGATAGCGGCTCAGGACCCGGCATCACTGGTGGCGAGGATCGAGGCGCTGGAGGCCCGCAACCGCGACCTGGAGGCCCGTCTTGAGCGGCTGGTGACAGAACAGGAGCGGCCTGCCCCTCCCCCCACCGCGATCGTAACGGCGTCTCCGCCGCCTACGCCTGGGTCGATGTCAACGTCAACGTCGTCACGGGATACATGGGACGTAAGCTACGTCGGTGGCCAGATCGGCCGAAGCGAAGTGCTTAACCACGAGCCTTATGTGTCCGATTTTTACGCCTACCGCGCGCCGGAAACATCGGCGGGATTTGTGAGTGTCCAGTTCGGCAGGCGCTGGCAGAGCGGGTCGTGGGTGTTTGGCGGCGAGGTGTCGGTCAGCGCGCCGATAGGGCCCAGTCCATCCGAGCTGTACGACGTGCAGCCGCCGTTCAGCAGTCCGGATGCGCTCTATCATCATCGCCGCACCGTTGCGGTAGCGGCGAGCGGGGAACTCGGCTGGGCGTTGGGAGACACGTTGCTTTATTCCAGAATCGGGATCGAGGCGGCGCAGCTGAGGTCCATCGGCGAACAGGTGGGAACGATTACGACGCGTACCAATGTAGCAGCGCCGTTCTTCGGCCTGGGCGTCGCCCATCAGTTCAACCCCGATTGGTCGCTGGAGGTTGAAGGCCGGTATGGATACGCCCGGCAGGGGCTGATGGAGAACAACTTCGCGCTGGGCCTGAGGGTCAATTATCTGGTCCCCTGAGGCGCATCGGCCGATCACACAACATCCGCTGCGCCAAGCAAAAAGGGCGGGTCCATCGCTGGACCCGCCCTCGTTTCATTCCGATCCGAGGATCAGGCGGCGCTGTCGGGCGCGGCCTTCTTGGACTTGGTTTCCGAATAGATCAGCAGCGGCTGGGCCTTGCCCTCGATGACCTCTGCGTTGACGACGACTTCCTCGACGCCCTCGAAGGTCGGCAGTTCGAACATCGTCTCCAGCAGAATGCCTTCCAGGATGGAGCGCAGGCCGCGGGCGCCGGTCTTGCGGGTGATCGCCTTCTTGGCCACCGCGATCAGGGCGTCGTCGGTGAACGTCAGGTCGACGTTCTCCATCTCGAACAGCCGCTTGTACTGTTTGACCAGGGCGTTCTTGGGCTCGGTCAGGATTGTGACCAGGGCTTCCTCATCGAGGTCCTCCAGCGTSGCCAGMACSGGCAGACGGCCGATGAACTCGGGGATCAGGCCGAARCGCATCAGATCGTCCGGCTCGACGCCCTTGAGGATGTCGCCCGTGCGGCGTTCGTCGATTTCCTTGACCTTGGCGCCGAASCCGATCGAGGCCCCGTCGCCGCGCGCCCGCGCGCGCTGCTTCCTCATTGGCGGNGCCCTTGAGGATGTCGCCCGTGCGGCGTTCGTCGATTTCCTTGACCTTGGCGCCGAACCCGATCGAGGCCCCGTCGCCGCGCGCCGCGATCACCTTCTCGAGGCCGGCGAAGGCGCCGCCGACGATGAACAGGATGTTGGCGGTGTCGACCTGCAGGAACTCCTGCTGCGGATGCTTGCGGCCGCCTTGCGGCGGCACGGAGGCGACGGTGCCTTCCATGATCTTMAGCAGGGCCTGCTGCACRCCCTCGCCCGAGACGTCGCGGGTGATCGAGGGGTTGTCCGACTTGCGCGAAATCTTGTCGATCTCGTCGATGTAGACGATGCCGCGCTGGGCCCGTTCGACRTTGTAGTCGGACGACTGCAGCAGCTTSAGGATGATGTTCTCGACGTCYTCRCCSACRTAACCGGCTTCGGTCAGGGTGGTSGCGTCGGCCATGGTGAAGGGCACGTCGATGATGCGCGCCAGCGTCTGGGCMAGCAGCGTCTTGCCCGAGCCGGTCGGCCCGATCAGCATGATGTTCGA
>NZ_LMFL01000068.1:0-6186 GCF_001426805.1 Brevundimonas sp. Root1423 | reverse complement strand
ATTCATCGCAGATGAACACGGTCGGCCCGGCGATGAGCTTGCGCACCTCGTGCTGGCTCTTSCCGCAGAAMGAGCAGTAGAGCGTGCTTTTGGCGTCTGTGCCGGCGGCTTTGGTCATCGAGCCTTCTCACTCCCGCGGTTCACCCCGATATGGGGCTAACGCGCATCCTTCGCGTTGATTCCCCGAACATGGGCGCAAAGGTCTTCAAAAATTGACAATCACCCATACGGACGCCCGCCACAACCCCGACCAAGCGTGGCCGGAGTGCGAAGCGGACGGTTCACTGTTGAGGGAGATCGCGGCGAATGTCTGACATGGGAAGTCCGGGGCTGGTTCGCCAGCCGCCCCGCAAGGATCAGGCCATCGTCGCCTTCGATTTCGACGGGACGCTGACGGTTCGCGACAGCTTCACCCAATTCCTGCGCTGGCGGGCGGGTTCAGGCGCCTGGTACCGGGGGTTGGCGCGGATGGCGCCGGATCTGGCGGCCTATGTCTCGGATCGGGACCGCGGACGGCTGAAGGCGGCCTCGGTGCGGGAATTCCTCAAGGGCGTCCCGCGCAGTCAGCTGGAAGCCGACGCGGAAGCCTTCGCCGGCCAGGTCTGGCCCGGATTCCTGCGCTACGACGCCCTCGCCTGCTGGAAGGACTGGGGCGCCAGGGGCGCCTACCGGGTCATCGTCACCGCCTCGCCGGAGACGACGGTTGCGCCGTTCGCCCGCCGGCTGGGCGCCGAGGCCCTGCTGGGCACGCCGCTGACATTCGACGCCGACGACCGCGTCACCGGCGCCTTCGCCAGCCCCAACTGCCGGGGTGAGGAAAAGGTGCGGCGGCTGCGCGCGGCCTTCGGCCAGGACATGAAGCTGGCCGCGGCCTATGGCGACACCAGCGGCGACACCGAAATGCTGGCCATCGCCGACGAGGCCGGGTTCCGACGGTTCAAGGACCGGGCCTGACCGTCAGCGACCGTCGGCGTCGACGTCGAACACCATGGCCTTGCCGCGCGACGTGGGGTTCCAGCCCGCCGCGATCGCCGAGGCCACGGCGTTGCGCACGCTGTCCAGATCGACCCGCTGCTTCTCCATGTCGGGCCGTCCGTTGGGCCGCATCGGCATGGGAAACAGGACAACCGCCTCGCGCGGAAAGTCCTTCAGGCGCAGGCTCAGCCCCATCCCGTCCCATTTGCCGCCGGGCAGCGGGCGGGGCTGGCGGCGGATCGCCCACTCATAGGTCTCGCCGTCGACCTCGACGGTCCCGCTGGTTTCGCGCGTCTGTTCCATGGCGGCCTGATAGCACAAAAGAAAAAGGGCGCACCGATCACGGCGCGCCCCTTCCATAGTTGCTGACGAGGTCGGGTCAGACCGTCTTGACGCCGTCGCCCTCGGCCTGTTCGCGGCGGTCGTAGACGTGGTCGACGATGCCCCAGGCCTTGGACTCTTCGGCGCTCATGAAGTGGTCGCGGTCGAGCGTCTTCTCGACCTCCTCATAGGTCCGGCCGGTGTGATGGACGTAGATCTCGTTGAGGCGGCGCTTGGTGTAGCGGATATCCTCGGCGTGACGTTCGATGTCMGAGGCCTGRCCGCGGAAGCCGCCCGAGGGCTGGTGCACCATGATSCGMGCGTTCGGCAGGGCCACGCGCTGGCCSGCGGCGCCGGCGGCGAGGATCAGSGAACCGGCCGAGGCGGCCATGCCCATGCACACCGTCGAAACCGGCGAGCGGATGTATTGCATGGTGTCGTAGATCGCGAGCGCCGAGGTCACCTGACCGCCGGGGCTGTTGATGTACATGCTACGGCGGGGTGAACGTCTACCGNGAACCGGCCGAGGCGGCCATGCCCATGCACACCGTCGACACCGGCGAGCGGATGTACTGCATGGTGTCGTAGATCGCGAGCGCCGAGGTCACCTGACCGCCCGGGCTGTTGATATACATGCTGATTTCCTTCTTCGGGTTTTCCGACTCCAGGAACAGCAGCTGGGCGCAGATCAGCGACGCCATCGAGTCCTCGAACGGCCCGGTCAGGAAGATGATCCGCTCGCGCAGCAGRCGCGAGAAGATGTCGAAGGCCCGCTCGCCCCGGCTGGACTGCTCCACCACCATGGGGACGAGGTTCATGTTYATCAGTTCGATCGGATCGCGCATTCAGGCCTTCTCGGGATGCTTCTGGCGCGACTCACCGGCCGCTGCCCTGTTGGACAGGATATCGTCTTGCCAGAGCGTTGACGCAAGGCCGGCGGGGCGACCGCTATCTGCCGTCCCCGCCCTCGTCCCTGTCCTCGGCTGCCCGGTCCTGGCGGTATTCCCGCGCGATGTTGTCCGAGACCGCATGGACCTGGCTGTTCTGGCTGATCCGGTACCACGAGGCGCCATACAGGCCCTCGAGATAGGCCTGGTCCCAGCCGCTCAGACCCTGCACGCCGGCGGGGTCGTCGAACAGGTTGAGGACCGTTTCGAACCGGCTGGTGTCCGCGTCGGGGTCGATCTGCGCCAGGGCGACCATGGCGATGTAGTCGGCGAGCTGGGTCAGGGTGACGCCGCCCAGCCGGTCGACGTCGACGATGACGAAGGTCCGCTTCAGGTCCTGACGGTACTGCGAGGACAGCCGGGCCGTGCCGCGGACCGCGGTGTTGGGCGCATATTGGACGGCGGAACCGGCCCCGATGCAATTGAGGTTGCATTGACCCGGCATCCGCACGGCCGACACCCCTGTGTCGGAGTCCGTGGGCTGGCTGACGCTCCACCACCGGACGACCTGATCCGAGCTCCTGAACCGCTCCAGCGCCGCCGGGCCCTGGTTCATGCCGGAGCCGCCGGGCTGGAACAGCGCCGGTCGCATGGCGATGAACCTCTCGGTGAAGGCGTCCGCGTCGCTCGTCGCCATGATCAGGATGCTGGGGTGACACGGCGGTTCGTGGGACGTCAGCCCGATCCCGCGCGCCACGTCCGAAACCCGGTCGATCAGTTGCTGGGCCAGCTCGGGCCGGAGATTGGCCACGCCGACGCAGACGCCCCGATGCCAGCGCGCGAGACCGCGCCGACCGACGGGGTTGGCGACCTCGTCGACGAATTCACGCGCGGCGTCCTCCAGCCGGCGGGCGTCGACGACGACATCCTCGAGGCGAACGGCGGCGGCCGGATCAGGCGGCGTGCGGGTCCCGGCGGCCTGACCGTCCTGCGGCGGCAGGGCCGACAGGACGGCGGTCATCATGAGTGCGGCGAGCATCTTGAACTCCTGATCAGACTGGAAGCCATGATGGATAAAAGACCGGTCCGTGAGCGCCGGACGGGCCGGTCACGACGCGCCCTCGGGAGGCGCGGCCTGACGCTCGCGCTTCAGGCGCCGGGCCAGGGCGCCGGCCTGCCGATCGGGATTGAGGCGTTCGGACGGGGCGGCGTACAGGGCCCGCAGATAGGTCATGTCCCATTCCGACATGGACTGCACGGACGCCGTATCCTCGAAAAGATTGAGGATCGTGTCCTGCCCGGCGGTGTCGCCGTCGGGATCCACCTGGGCCAGGGCCACCATAGAAAGGTATTCGCTGAGGCTGGCCAGGGTCGTGCCGGCCAGCTGATCGACATCGACGATGATGATCGCCTTGTTGAGATCATCGCTGATCGGCCGCCCGCGGTTCACGATCCCTTCGCCGGGCACGTATATCGGCCCCGTGTCGCCCGGCATGCGGATGGCGCGGGCGTGGCTGGCGCCGATGACGGGCATGCTGACGTGCCACCAGCGGACAGGCTGGTCCGAGCTGGCGAAGGCGTCCAGCGCGACGCTGCCGCGGTCCAGGCCCCCGACGCCCAGATGGAAGGCCCGGCGGTCCGCCTCGACCAGGCTGGTCGCCAGCGACCGGGCGTCCGCCGCGAAGATGATCACGACATTGGGCCGGCAACCCGGTTCGCCGATGCGCAGGCCCAGTTCGAGCGCGCGGCGCGATACATGGTCGATCACCGCCTGGGACGCCTCGGCGCGCATGTTGACGGCGCCGACGCACACCCGGCCCGGCCAGCGCGCCAGGCCCCGGCGTCTGGCGGGGGCGGCGACGGCCTCGACGTAGTCCTGCGCGAGTTGGTCCAGCTGTCGACCGTCGACGACGACATCGGTCAGGGTGGCGGGGTCCCCGGTCGGCGCGCCCGCGACGGCGGGCGGAGTCCGCGGCGTCGGGGCCGCATCCTGCGGAAACAGGGCCGCGAAGGTCAGGGCCGCGATCAGGGATGCGCTGATCATCTTGGTCCCACAGGTTGCAGCAACGCCGGAGCCGGAGTTGAACCCTCGTCCCGAAAACCGGCGCCGTCAATCGCCGGGTTCCCGAAATGCAGAGCCCCGCCCCGGCGGAACCGAAGCGGGGCTGGAGATCGGGTCGACGACCGCGCTACTCCGCTTCCGGAGCCGCCTCGGCCGCGCGCGCCCGCCGCATCATCTGATCGACGATCTCCGCGCCGCGCGCATTGGCCCCCACGCTGTTCTGCTCGACGCTGTAAAGGGCCCTGAGATAGTCCATGTCCCAAGGCGTCAGACCCGGGACCGCCGGGTCCGAGAAGACGTTGAGCACCGTCTCGAACGACGCGACGTCCGCCAGGGGATCCACCTGGGCCAGAGCCACCAGGGCGCAGTAGTCGGCCAGCTGCGCCAGCGAAACCCCCGCCGTCTTCTGCACGTCGACCACGATGATGGCCTTCAGCAAATCATCGCGGATGTCGGTGCGAATGCGCGAGGCGGCCGAGACGTTGGTCATGGGCGCGTCGTATCCGGGAAGGCGCGTGGCCAAATGGCCCGTCTCCGAATCCACCGGCGCGCTGACGTGCCACCACCGGACCGGCGCTTCGGAGGTTCTGAATTCCTCGAGCGCCTGCAGCGACCGCGTCATCCCCGAGCCGCCGGGCCGGAAGGCCGATCTTCGCGCCTCGACGATGCGGCCAGCCACCGCGCGGCCGTCGGCGGCGGCGATAATAAGGACATTGGGGCTGCAGCCGGGCTCCCCCGCGGTCAGGCCCAGCTCCCGGGCGACATCCGAGGCCCGGTCCACGATATACTGGGCGACCTCGCCGCGCAGGTTGACGACGCCGATGCAGACCGGGCCGTTCCAGCGAGCCGGTCCGCGAACCCCGGCCGGAGCGGCCACCTCGCCCACGAAATCCAGGATAACCGAGCGCAGGCGACGGCCCTCGACCACCACGTCCTCCAGCTGGGCCGGCTCCTGGGCCGGCGGAACCTGGGGTCCTCCGGGGGTCTGGACCAGCAAACCCAAGGCTAACGCCAGAGCTGAAAACGACATGGACTTCCCTCCCGCATGACGAGAGCCAGAGCTAGGTCGACAAGATGGCCGGACAAGGGCCGCAATGTCTCAGGGCAGACGCCCGGCCGGGGTCGCCGTTCACAGCGCCGGCCGGGACCGGACGATCAGATGTCGTCGTCTTCCTTGAGCAGCTCTTCCTTGGTGATCGGCGTGTCGGTCACCTTGGCCGTGTCGAAGATCAGGTCGCAGACCTTCTCCTCATAGATCGGGGCGCGCATCTGGGCGGCGGCGTTGGGGTTCTGGCGATAGAAGTCCAGCACCTGACGCTCCTGACCCGGATAGTTGCGGGCCTCGTTCATGATGGCGTTGTTGAGCTCCTGGTCGGTGACCTGGACGTTGTTGGCGCGGCCGATCTCGGCCAGCACCAGACCCAGGCGCACGCGGCGCTCGGCGATCTTGCGGTATTCTTCCTTGAGCTTCTTCTCGGACTTCTTGGCGTCCTCTTCCGGCAGGCGGCCGGCTTCCTTGTCGGCCTGGACCTGGCCCCAGATGCCGTCGAACTCGGCCTCGACCATCTTGGGCGGCAGGGGGAAGTCATGGGCCTTGTCCAGGGCGTCCAGCAGGGCGCGCTTCAGCTTGAAGCGGGCGGCGCCGACGTACTGCTGGTTCAGATTGGTGCGCAGCAGTTCCTTCAGCTTGTCCAGCGACTCGATGCCGATGCGCTTGGCGAATTCCTCGTCCACCACGGCGGGGGCCTCGGCCTTGATGGCCTTGACCTTGACGTCGAAGGTCACGGCCTTGCCGGCCAGATGGGCGGCCTGGTAGTCGGCCGGGAAGGTCACGTTCAGGACCTTCTCGTCGCCGACCTTGGCGCCCTTCAGCTGCTCTTCGAAGCCGGGGATGAAGCGGTTGGAGCCGATCACCAGCTGGGTGTCCTCGGCGGCGCCGCC
>NZ_LMFL01000067.1:0-123160 GCF_001426805.1 Brevundimonas sp. Root1423 | reverse complement strand
GACATCCCTCCCCATGAAGGGGAGGGAGAATCGGAGACCCGCCCTGTTCCTACCCCTTCACCCGCCAGGTCGCCCCCGTCGGCCCATCCATGACGACGACGTTCAGGGCGTTCAGCCGGTCCCGGATGCGGTCGGCCTCCGGCCAGTCCTTGCCGGCGCGCGCCGCGGCGCGCTGTTCCAGCAGGGCCTCGACCTCCGTGCGCAGGTCGTCGGACACCTCGCCTTCCAGCCATCCGGCCGGATCGGCCTGAAGCACGCCCAGGATGTTCGCGGCGGCGATCAGTTCGCCCTTGGCCCGCGCCACCACGCCGTGGTCGCCCGCCGTCATGGCGCGCTCGATCTCGCTCGACAGGGCGAACAGGGTCGCCATGGCGCCCGGGGTGTTGATGTCGTCCTCGATGGCCTTGAGGAAGTCCTCGGGCGGCGCGTCGCCATTCGCCTCGACGCCGGCGGCGCGATGCAGGGCGCCGTACAGCCGGTCCAGCGCCTTGCGGCTCTGGTCCAGCAGCGACTGGTTCCAGTCCAGCGGCTGGCGGTAGTGGGCGCTCAGCAGGGCCCAGCGAACCACCTCGCCCGGGATGTTCTGAACCAGGTCGTGCAGCAGCAGGACGTTGCCGATCGACTTGGACATCTTTTCCGCATCGACGGTCAGGAAGCCGTTGTGCATCCAGTAGCGGCTGTATTCCGCATGGGCGTCCGGCTCATGCGCATGGCCATGGGCGCAGACGCCCTGGGCGATCTCGTTCTCGTGGTGCGGAAACACCAGATCGATGCCGCCGCCGTGGATGTCGATCGGCAGGCCCAGCGTCTCCTCGATCATGGCCGAGCACTCGATATGCCAGCCCGGACGCCCCTCGCCCCACGGCGACGGCCACGAAGGCTCGCCCTCCTTCGAAGGCTTCCACAGCACGAAGTCGTGCGGATTCTTCTTGTACGGCGCGACCTCGACCCGGGCCCCGGCGATCATGTCGTCCAGGTTCCGGCCCGACAGCCGGCCGTAGGTCCCGTAGGAAGAGACGTCGAACAGCACATGGCCCTCGGCCGCATAGGCGCAGCCCTGCTCCATGATCGCGCCGATCTGTCTGACGATGGCGTCCATGTGGTCGGTGACGTGGGGGGCCAGATCCGGCGGCGAGACGTTGAGCCGGCTCATGTCCTCCAGATAGGCGGCCTCGTAACGCGAGGTGACGTCACCGATGGGCGCGCCCTCCTTCGCGGCCTTGGCATTGATCTTGTCGTCCACGTCGGTGACGTTGCGGGCGTAGATGACCTTGTCCGCCCCGTACTCACGGCGCAGCAGACGCACCAGCACGTCGAACACCACCGGCGGCCGGGCATTGCCGATGTGGGCGTAGTCATAGACCGTGGGGCCGCAGACATAGAGGGTCACCCGGTCCGGATTTCGCGGCGTGAACACGCGCTTTTCGCGGTGCAGGGTGTCGTGCAGGGTCAGCGGCATAGTGAGGCGGTAGCTTTCAGTTTTCTTGCAGGACGGACCTGCGGTCCCATATAGCCGTCCTGCTGCACAAGCGAACAGCGTCGAGATCGATAATGAGCGTCATCCCCGTCAAGCCGGTTCTGGTCGGCGACAACGACCCCGCCCCTCGCCCCTCGCGCGAGAAGGCGCTGGAGGCGGTGCGCACCCTGCTGGCCTGGGCCGGCGACAATCCCGACCGCCCCGGCCTGATCGACACGCCGCGCCGCGTGGTCGACGCCTATGGCGAATGGTTCGACGGCTATGACGCCGACGTCGAAAAGGAGCTGAGCCGCACCTTCGAGGACGTGCAGGGCTACTATCTGCTGCGCGACATCGAGGTGGAGAGCCACTGCGAGCACCACATGGCCCCCTTCATCGGCAAGGCCTATGTCGCCTACATCCCGAACGAGAAGGTCGTCGGCATCTCCAAGCTGGCGCGCGTGGTCGAGATCTTCTCGCGCCGCCTGCAGACGCAGGAGGTGCTGACCAACCAGATCGCCGCCGCCATCGAATCGCACCTCGAACCGGCCGGCGTCGCCATCCTGATCGACGCCGAACACCAGTGCATGACGACGCGCGGCGTGCATCACCGCCACGTTTCGACCATCACCACCCGGTTCACTGGCGTCTTCAAGACCGACGGCGCGCTGAAGGACCGTTTCCTGAAGCTCGCCAAAGGCTGATCGGCTCGCGCCGCAGGCGTATTTCGCGCAATCGCCCCGCTTCGGAACCTCAAGGGGCCCGAAGCCGCTTTACAAGCGAGTTGCGGGACGCCAAGAGACGAACCGAACGTCATAGCTTGCGCTCGCCGCCATCGCGCCGGGCTGTATGGAGAGACTGAAGCACATGGGCTCCAAACTTTCAGGTCCCGGTGGCCAGGGCGGCAAGACCATCGAGCAGAACGCTGACATCAACGTCACGCCGTTCGTCGACATCATGCTGGTGCTCCTGATCATCTTCATGGTCGCCGCGCCGCTGGCCACCGTTTCGATCCGCCTCGACCTCCCGCCGGCGACCCCGCCGACGACCGACGAGCCGAAGGAGCCGGTCTACATCACGATCCAGGACACCGGATCGATCTTCATCGCCGAAAAGCAGACCTCGCTGGAAACGCTGATCCCCGACGTCTGCGCGGCCCTCGGCGGCGGCAACCCGGGCTGCAAGGAAGAACGCGTCTTCGTCCGCGCCCAGCCGGAAGTGAAGTACGATCAGTTCATGGAGGTCATGAATGCCCTCCAGGAGCAGGGCTTCTACAAGGTCGGCCTGCTGAACGAAGACATCGACTAGGCTTCAGGCTTTTATCCCGAACGACTGAGGGCCGCATCCGCCGAGGATGCGGCCCTTTTTCCTGTCCGCGGCGCCGGGCCGGCTGCCCGCCCTACTGTACGGACTGTCGGGGGGCGGCGGCCGCGGGGGTCCCCGCGGGCGGCGGCTGGAAAGGACGTTCCCCCGAGGGCTCGGCCTGCGCCGGAGCCGCCGTCGCCGGAGCGGGCGCCGGCGTGCGAGCCGCGGGACGAGCCGCCGGGCGACGGGCGGGAGGACGGGCGGCGGTGCGAGCGGGCGTGGGCCGTGGAGCCGCCGCGGATGCGAGGTCGGCGGCGGGGGGCCGGGTCGGAACGGCGGAGCCCGGAGCGACTGGCCCCGGCGCGACGGGCGGCGCGGTCGTCGCAACGGGAGGCGGCGGCGTCGCGGCCGGGGCCGCCGCGGCGGCGGCGCGAGCAGCCAGTTGCTGACGGGCCTGGAAGCGGTGGGCCAGTTTTTCAGTCAGGGTGCGCGCCGCGGCAGGCTCCATCTGGGCCATGATCGCCGCCAGCGAGCGGGGCCGCATGGCGGCGGCGACCGGCAGACGGACATCGTCGCTCAGGGTTGCGAACACGCGGGCCGCTTCCCTGGGCCGCATGGCCGAATAGACGGCGACCAGCCGATCGTTCTCCGCCTTTTCCTGCTCGCTGACCTGGCCCAGCAGCACCCTGACCTCGGCCTTGACGGCCTCCAGGGCGGCGACCTTGGCGTCGAGCTTCTGCTCCGCGGTCGCCATCAGCGGCAGCATCGCCGCCAGATCGGCGTCGCGGGCGTCCAGTTCCACCCGGCGGCCGGACAGCGACTGCAGGATGCGCAGTTCGGCCGGCGAAATGCCCGCCTGCTGGGCCAGCTGTTCCGGCGTCAGGGCGCAGACGGCGGCGGCGGGGGTCGCCGGAGCCGCGGCGGGCACGGCCTCCTCGGCCCAGGCCTTGGCGCCCTCGAACATGCCGGGGGCCACGCCGACCGCGCGGACGACGACCACCCCGCCAATGGCGATCGCGATCAGGGGCAGAAGGCGGGGGATCTTGCTCATGATCGGCTACTCCAGCCCCAGGGTCGACGAACGCGGCGCGTTCGCCATAGGGCCACAAGGATAGGGGGTCAGGCGGCGAACAGGTCTTCGTCCAGACTACGGCGGGCCAGATTGATGCTTTGCTTCGCAGACTGGTTAGCGGTCAGGGCGCCGAGGATGGCGGCGACGTTGTTTCCGCCGGGGACCGGCGCGGGAGCACGGGCGGCGGCGGGCGCCATGCCCTGGATGCGGTCGGCGAGGGCCGCCATGCGCAGCGCGCGCTCATCCTCGACCGGCGGGGCCGGCGCGGGAGCGGCCTGGAGTTTGGCGCGGGCGGGATGGGCGGATTCGGCTGACGAAGCCGGCCCGCGGGCGATCAGGGCCTCGAGCTGGGCCTTCACCTCGCGCGCCTTGATGATGCGGTCGTGCAGCAGGTCTGTTTCCTGACCGGACGCCCGCAGGCTGGCCAGAGCCGCCTCGGCGCGCCCTGCGGCGGCGTTCAGTTCGGTGACCGCTGAAGCAAATGCCTGCTGGCCGGCGCGCAGGGCGGTCAGCTTTTTCTCCAGCCGCACGCCGTAGCCGAGGGCGGCCACCAGCAGCAGCATCAGAACGCCGTCGAGAATCATACCGGTCATCCGCGTCTTCCCTTCGTCAGGCTGGTCGCCGCCTCGACACTGATCGGGGCTTCGACCCGTACGGCGATGTGCTGGCCTTTGCGGCCCATCCGGCCGATCGTGACCGGGATCGATCCGCAGCGGACGGAAATGTCGCTGTCGGGGGTGGCGTTGAGCATCAGGGTGTCGCCCACCTTCAGAGCCAGGACCTGCGACAGCGGCAGCTGCTGCTCGTCGAGCACGGCGCGGACCTCGGTTTCGGTAGTCCAGAGCTCGGTGGCGAGGTGGCCTTCCCAGATGTTGTCGCGACCGAACTTCTCGCCCATGAACTGCTGCAGCAGCATCTTCCGGATGGGTTCCAGCGTGGCGTAGGGCAGCAGCAGTTCGATGCGGCCGCCCCGGTCCTCCATGTCGATGCGCAGCTTGACCAGGATGGCGGCGTTGGCCGGGCGGGCGATGGCGGCGAAGCGCGGGTTGGTCTCCAGCCGGTCGAGGGTGAAATGCACCGGCGTCAGCGGCTCGAAGGCGGCGCGGGCGTCGGCCAGCACGACCTCGACCATGCGCTGGACCAGCACCCGCTCGATGGTGGTGTAGGGCCGGCCCTCGATGCGCAGGGCGGCGGTGCCGCGGCGGCCGCCCAGCAGAACGTCGACGATCGAGTAGATCAGGTTGGAATCGACCGTCAGCAGCCCGTAGTTGTCCAGCTCCTCGGCTCGGAACACCGCCAGGATGGCCGGCAGTGGAATGGAGTTCAGATAATCGCCGAAACGGATCGACGAAATGTTGTCGAGGCTGACCTCGACGTTGTCCGAGGTGAAGTTGCGCAGGCTCGTCGTCATCAGCCGCACCAGGCGGTCGAAGACGATCTCGAGCATCGGCAGGCGTTCGTAGGACACCAGGGCCGAGTTGATGATCGCCCGGATGCCGGATCGCTCTGACCCGTCGTCCTCGCCGAGGTCGAAGCCGAGCAGGCTGTCGATCTCGTCCTGGTTCAGGACCCGTTCCGAGAGCACGGCCGCGCCTTCCCCGGGCTCGTTTTCCGCGAGGGGGTCGATCGCTTCCGCGAACGGATCGGCGTCGTCGGCGAAGGCCGCGTCGGTCATGCCTACTGCACCAGCATTTCTTCGATCAGCACGGCGTCCACCTTGCCGGGCGCGGCGATCAGATTGACCCGGCGGAGGATCTCGGCGCGCAGCTGGAAGCTTCCGGCCGAGCCGGCGAGGTCTTCAGGCCGCAGCTCGCGCAGGAAGCCCTGGAACATGTCCTGCATTCTCGGCATCTCGGCCTGCAGCTGCTCGGCGACAGCGATGTCCCTGGTCTCCAGCGTCAACTTCAGCTTGAGGTAGGTCGGGCGGCCGTCGGGCGCCTGGATGTTCACCACCATGTCGGGCAGGGTGAAGAAGGTGACGCCGTCGGGGCCTTCCGCGATGACGCCCAGCGCCGGATTCGCGGCCGCGTCGGCTCCGCCGCCGTGCCCCCCGCCCTTCTTGTCGTCCTTTTTGGCGTGGCCGCCCTTCTTCTCCGCGCCGTGGGCGCCGTCTTCGGCCGCTGCGGCCTTGGGCTGCATGAGGAAGAAGGCCGCGCCCCCACCCCCGCCCAGCACCACGAGGGCGGCCGGGATGATGATGAACAGCAGCGGCAGCTTCTTTTTCTTCGGCGCCTCGCCCTCTTCGCCTTCCGGCGCCGGCGTATCCGAGACGGCCGGCAGGGTGGCGTCGTCGTCTGCCGCCGGACCCTTCTTCTTGCCGAATTTGAACATGCACCGCGCCCCGAGAATCTCTCGACCCATACGACCGTTTTTTGGTTAACGAGCCGCTAAGAACCGGCAAATCCTGCCGGGCTCCGGATCAAGCTCTACGGCTCAAAGGCCCGCCGTTGCTGGATTAACCCTCCTGGCACGGCCGTTGCGAGGGAGGAACCGAAAGGAGCCGCCCGTGGAAAACGCCGCCTATGTCGGACTGTCACGCCAGATGACGCTGCGCCGCGAGCTCGACATCGTGGCCAACAACATCGCCAATGCGGACACGACCGGCTTCAAGGTCGAACAGCTGCTGGTCGGCGCCGAGGTCGGCGAGCGCGCCCGCAACGCATTCGTGCGGCCTGGCGTCAGCTTTGTGCTGGACAACGGCGTCGGCCGCGACTTCGGCCAGGGGGCGCTGGGCCAGACGGGCCGCGACCTCGACTTCGCCATCGAGGGCGAAGGCGCCTTCTTCAAGCTGACCGACGGACAAGGCGACGCCTATACCCGCGACGGGGCCTTCACCGTGGACGGCGAAGGCCGGCTGGTGACCGAAGGCGGCGCGGCCGTTCAGGGCGACGCCGGCGACATCATCCTGGACCCGGCCCTCGGCGAGCCCTCCGTGGCGCCCGACGGGACCATCAGCCAGAACGGCGCGCTTGTCGGCCGTCTGTCTGTCGTACGCTTCGACACCTTGGCCGCCCTCGAGAAGGGCGGCGACGGCCTGTACCGCAACGCCTCCAACGCCGCCGCAGTCGAGGCCCCGGACGCCCGGGTGCGGCAGGGAATGCTGGAAGGCTCCAACGTCAATCCGATCCTCGAGATCACCAACCTCATCGAGATCCAGCGCGCCTACGAGAGCGTGACGCGGATGATCGAGAACACCAACGACCTGTCACGCCGCGCCGTCGAGCGGCTGGGCCGGGCATAGAAAGGGAGACTGGGACATGCGTGCGCTCAGAACCGCAGCCTCGGGCATGKCCGCCCAGCAGCTGAACGTCGAGGTCATCTCGAACAACATCGCCAACATGAACACCGTCGGCTTCAAGCGTCAGCGGGCCGAGTTCCAGGACCTGCTGCTGNCCAGCAGCTGAACGTCGAGGTCATCTCGAACAACATCGCCAACATGAACACCGTCGGCTTCAAGCGTCAGCGGGCCGAGTTCCAGGACCTGCTGTACCAGAACGTCGAGCGGATGGGCGCSCAGTCGTCCAGYCAGGGCACSGTGGTYCCGACCGGCATCCAGATCGGCGCGGGCGTSAAGGCSGGCTCSGTCTACCGCATCACCGAACAGGGCASSCCSACSCAGACCRGCGGCCGCTACGACATGGCSGTCGAYGGWCGCGGCTATTTCCAGGTCATCCTGCCGTCGGGCGAAACCGCCTATACCCGGGCCGGCAATTTCTCGGTCAACGGCGAGGGCCAGCTGGTCACGGACGACGGCTATGCGGTCGAACCGTCGATCAGCATTCCGCAGGACGCGGTCGACGTGTCGATCTCCAAGTCCGGCCAGGTTCAGGTCATCACCGCGGGAACGCCGGAGCCGGCCACGGTAGGCCAGCTGGAACTGGCGACCTTCTTCAACGAGGCGGGCCTCGAGGCTGTCGGCGACAACCTGCTGATGGAAACCGCCGCCTCGGGCTCGGCCACGGTCGGTACGCCCGGCGACGCGGGCCTTGGCCAGATCCTTCAGGGCTATACCGAGGCCTCGAACGTGGACGCCGTGGCCGAGATCAGCGCCCTGATCATCGCCCAGCGCGCCTATGAGATGAATTCCAAGGTCATCACCACGGCCGATCAGATGCTGTCGGTCAGCGCCCAGGTGAAATCATGAGGACGCTGATCCTCGCCGCCGCCCTGCTGTTCGCGGGCCCGGCCCTGGCCGGCCCGGTGACGCTGAAGGCCAATCCCGTGGATTCCGACGGGCGTGTGACGCTGGGCGATCTGTTCGACGACGCCGGCGGGGCGTCGAATGTCGTCGTCGGCCAGCGGGCCGGTCCATCCATCGTGTTCGAGGCCGGGCAGCTGCAGAGTCTGGCCCGTCAGGCGGGACTGGACTGGGCAAATCCGGCCGGGTTGCGCCGCGTGGTGGTCCGCAACGCCGCCGCCGCGCCCGCCGCGACCTCAGCCGCTGCGGTCACCGCCGCCGTCGCACCCGGCGTCCCGCGCCCTGCCCCCGCCTCCGCCTCCGCCTCCGCCCGCGGCGCCTACGGCGACCGGGTCATCAGCCGCAACGACATCGTCGAGGTGGCCTATGAGCTCGCCGGCGTCCGCCTGACCATCAGCGGCCGGGCCGAGGGCGCCGCCGCTGTCGGCCAGCGCCTGGCCGTCCGCAATCTGCAGTCAAACCGGGTCATCGACGCCGTCGCCGTCGCTCCCGGTCAGGCCGCCGCCGGTCCCGCCGCCCGCGCCTCCACCCAACAACTCTCCGCCCGGTAAAGGGAACAGTCCTGATGCGTACCGCCTCGATCCTCGCCGCCGCCGTTTCGCTTCTGGCCCTCGGGGCCTGCTCGACCGCCGTCGAGACGGTCATGGGTCCCCAACTGGCTCCGATCGGCTATCCGTCGGCCCTGGTTCCCACCGATCAGGTGATCATGGCCTCGGCCGCCCAGCAGCAGGCCGACCGCGCCGCCAGCGCCAACAGCCTGTGGCGCACCGGGGCCCGCACCTTCTTCGGCGACCAGCGCGCGCGCAGCGTCGGCGACATCCTGACGGTCAACATCGACATCGACGACCGCGCCCAGACGCAGAACTCGACGCAGCGGTCGCGCTCCAACGACATTTCTGGCGGCATCTCCAACTTCTTCGGGCTGGAGAACAGCCTGGGCCGCGCCTTCCCGGGCGGGTTCGATCCGCAGAATCTGGTCGGGCTTGAAGGCGAGTCCAACGCCAACGGCTCGGGCTCGGTGAACCGGTCGGAGAAGGTCAGCCTGACCATCGCCGCCGTGGTGACCGGGGTCATGGCCAACGGCAACTTGGTCATCCAGGGCCGGCAGGAGGTGCGCACCAACCGTGAGGTGCGCGAACTGACCATCGCCGGCATCGTGCGGCCCGAGGACGTCAGCTCGGCCAACACCATCGCCCACACCCAGATCGCCGAGGCCCGCATCAGCTACGGCGGTCGCGGCGACATCAGCCGGGTCCAGGCCACGCCTGCGGCCCAGAGCCTCGTGGAGCGCTTCAGCCCGTTCTAGCGACTGCGGTCTTGGCCCTTCTCACCCCCCGATCCGAAGCGATCCGGGTCGGGCCAGAGCGCGCGATAATTTCGCCACAGGGCGAAAACTGCCGGCCGCGCCCAAGCGGCGCCGTGAACCGTTAATGAAAAGCAGCGTTTGACCCTCAGACGCGAGTGTTTTTCATGCTGAAGTTCGCCCTCCCTGCTGTCGCCGCCCTCGGACTGATCGCGTTCGCCGCCCAGTCCCAGGCGACGAGCTCGGACGTCCAGACCGGCGTCGCGCCGATGGGATGGCACCTCAGCCATGAGGGCGATCTGGCCAAGCTGGCCTATGGCGTAGCCAACTCCGACCAGCTGGCGCTGATGATGACCTGCGAGCCTGGTCAGGCGCAGGCCGTTGTTTACGGGGACGTGCGGCCGGCGGGCCCGCGGATCCACAAGGCGTCCATGACCAGCGTCGCGATTGATCCCCTGGACGGAGGGCTTGAGGACGAGCTCCGGCTGTCGGTCGATGATCCGTCCCTGAAACAGCTTGCCCGGCGCGGCAGGATGGCGGTCGAGGGCGATGCAGGCGCGTTCGAAATCACCGCCTCCCGCGAGGAACGCAAGCTGATCGAGAATTTCTTCGCCTATTGCGGAAACCGGCAGGCCTGATCACATCTGATCGAACTTTCAGCGGGGGCTGAACCATGATCGCCTTTCTTGCCGCAGCGGTCCTGGCCGCGCAGACCGCGCCCCCGGCTCCCGCCTGGACCTGGACGCTGTACGCCGACGCCACGCCCGTGGTGCTGGCCAATGAAATTCCCGACACCGCCAACCTGCGCGTCACCCTTGAGTGCGACCCGGGGTCCAGTGTCGCGCGGGTCACCCTTTATGGAATCGCCCTTTCCGGCATGGCCCGCGTCTCCTCCGGGGACGCCGTCGCCGTAGCCGAGGCCGCCGTCGCGCGAGGCGAGTCGACAAGGCTGGCGCTGCGGACCGATCATCCCGCCTTCGCAGCCTTCGCCGCGGACGGCCGGATGAACGTGCTGGTCGGCGACCACAGGCGGCCGGTCGAAGTTCCGGCGGCCCACCTTGCCAAGCTGCGCCGTTTCTCGGAACTATGTTCCGGCTGAAACCCTGGAGCCGAAATGCGGAGCCGCACGATCTTCGCCCTGACCGTCCTGGCGGTGACGGCCTCGGCCTGCGCGACCGCCGCACCGGAGGCGCCGACCGGGGTGACGTCCAGCGGATCGCCCGCGCCGGTCGAGGGCTATGACTGGTTCTTCCATGCGGATGCCGCCGCCGCCCGGCTGGCCTACGGCCTGGCCGAGAGCGACGATCTGCGCCTGGGCCTGGATTGCGACCGCGGCTCGGGCCGGCTGACGCTCAGCGGAACCGCCTCGACGGGAGCGAGGCCGGAATTCCACGTCGAGGCCGGCGGCGAGACGGCGCGGTTTCCCGCCCGGGCAGAGCCATCCCAGTTGCATGACGGCGTCTTCCTCAGCGGCGAAGCCGCCGCAGACGCCCCGGTGTTCCAGCGGTTCCGGCGGGTCGGCTGGCTGGCCCTGTGGCAGGACGGCAAACGCGAGGCCTATGCGCCCCATCCCGCGTCGGCGCCCAATATCGAGCGGTTCTTCGCCTTCTGCGGTTGACGGAGGACGCCGGCTCCGGTGCAGTCCCCCCTCTTCGGGAGGGACCTCATGAAAACCGTCATCGCCGCCAGCGCCGTCGCCCTGCTCGCCGGCTTCGCCCAGCCGGCGGCGGCCCGGTCCCCGGCCCCGACCCCGACCGTTGTCGCGCGCCCCGTTGCGAACGGGGCGCTTGCATCGATCCTCGCGGACTACGAGGCCTATCTGCGCTCGGTGGATCCGGTGGGCGCGGGCATGGAGGGCGACCGGGCGGCCCTGTCGCGGCTGTCCGACGTCTCCCGCGCCTTCGAGGTCGCCCAGGAACCGGCGCTGATGGGTTTCGCGGACCGGCTGGCCCAGATCGATCCGGCCAGCCTGACCGACGAGGAACGGCTGAACCACGCCTTCATGACCTATGTCATCAAGCGGTCGCGCGACCGCATCCCGCTGGACACGGGCCGCATTGACGCCTTCTCGTCCGAGGGCGGGCCCGGCCAGGGCATGGGCTATGTCGCCAGCGTGACCCGCATCGCCACCGCCGCAGATGCCGACGCATGGATCGCGCGGCTGGAGGCCATGCCGAAGGTGTACGAGGACCAGTTGGCCAACGCCCGGCGCGGACTGGAGACCGGCATGCTTCAGCCCCGGTCGATCGTTGAAAACGCCCTGAGCCTGATCGAGCCCGAGGCCGCCCTGACGCCCGAAACCGACCCTCTGCTGAAGCCGTTCGCCACCCTCCCTGCCTCTATCCCGGCAGCCCGACAGACCGCCCTGCGGGAGCGCGCCGCCCGGGCCGTGGCCGACGGGATCGCGCCCCGGCGCCGCGAATGGGCGCGCTTCCTGCGCGAAGACTATCTGCCCCGCGCGCCGGAAACCCTGGGTCTGGTCAACCGGCCCGGCGGGCGCGAGCTCTACGCCTATCTGGTGCGCGGCTTCACGACGACCGACCTGACCCCGGACCAGGTCCACCGGATCGGACTGGACGAGGTCGCCCGCATCCGCGGCCGCATGGATGTCGAGATGCGCGCCGCCGGCTGGACCGGCGACTTCGCCGGTTTCCTCAACTTCCTGCGCACCGATCCGCAGTTCTACGCGACGACGCGCGAGGACCTGCTGGAGAAGGCGTCGGAAATGGCCAAGCGATCCGACGATGGCCTGCCGGCCCTGTTCGGAACCCTGCCTCGCACCCCCTATGGCGTGCGACCTGTCCCCGCCGAGATCGAGGCCAACTACACCACGGGCCGCTACTTCCAGGGCTCGATGAAGAACGGCGTCGCCGGCGGCTATATGGTCAACACCTCGGCCCTGGACCAGCGCCCGCTGTATGAACTGCCGGCCCTGACGCTGCATGAGGCGGTGCCCGGCCACCACCTGCAGATCGCCCTGCAGCAGGAGGCCGAGGACGGCCCCTATTTCCGCCGCAGCGTCGACGTCACCGCCTTCATCGAAGGCTGGGGCCTGTATTCGGAGTTCCTCGGCGAGGAGATGGGCTTCTACCGCACGCCCTACGAGCGGTTCGGGCGGCTGAGCTATGAGATGTGGCGGGCCTGCCGGCTGGTGTCCGACACCGGCATCCACTGGCTGGGCTGGAACATCGAACAGGCCCGCGCCTGTTTCCGCGACAACTCGGCCCTGGCCCCGCTGAACATCGAGACGGAACTGCAGCGCTATATCGGCTGGCCCGGCCAGGCCACGGCCTACAAGATCGGCGAGATCCGCCTGCGCGAGGTGCGGTCGCGCGCCGAGCGCGAACTGGGCGACCGGTTCGACGTGCGTCGCTTCCACGACGCCCTGTTGGTCGACGGCCCCTTGCCGATGGCCCTGCTGGACGAGCGGATGAACCGCTGGATCGCCGGGGAGAAGGCGCGGCCGGCGGACTAGCGCAGCCCCAGCGCCGTCCGGGCCTTCCTGGTCAGCCTGGCCGCCACGATGCCGTGCGCGATGGTCAGATGTTCGGCCAGTTCGTCGTCGGGCCAGTCGTCGATGCGCGGCAGGTTCACCCATTTGTTGCGCGCCATATAGGGCGCCGGACGGGCGTGGCCGGATTCGGTCAGCACCTCATAGGCGATGTCCGAGACCTTGAAGGAGATGCCGCCCTGCTCGCCGACCATGGCGAACATCTTGCCGCCGACGCGATAAGCGTCGTGATGCGCCCCGAAGGGGTGGTCCAGCGTCGCCGCCGGCAGGGCCAGGCAGACCGTCCCGACCCCCTCGCGGTCCATGATCAGGCCTCGACGCCGACGCCGATCGGACAGACCACGCCCGTGCCCCCGATGCCGCAATAACCGGCCGGGTTCTTGGCCAGATAGCCCTGGTGATAGTCCTCGGCGAAATAGTAGGGGCCCGCCGGCGCGATCTCCGTGGTGATCGTCCCTCGTCCGGCCTTGTCCAGCGCGGCCTGATAGGCGTCGCGCGAGGCCTCGGCTTCGGCCCTCTGTTCGTCGTTGAGATAATAGATGACCGAGCGGTAGGTCGTGCCGACGTCATTGCCCTGACGCATGCCCTGGGTGGGATCGTGGTTTTCCCAGAAGGTCTTGAGCAGCTCTCCGTAGCTGACCTCATGCGGGTTGAAGACCACCTGGACGACCTCGGCGTGACCGGTCCTGCCGGTGCAGGTCTCTTCGTAGGTCGGGTTGGGCGTGATGCCGCCCGAATATCCGACCGAGGTCACCCACACTCCCGGCAGCTGCCAGAAGATGCGCTCGACGCCCCAGAAACAGCCCATGCCGAAGATGGCTGTCTGGAACCCCTCCGGATGGGGCCCCTTCAGCGGGCGGCCCGTCACGTAATGGACCTCGTCAGTGTGCAGGGGCGCCGAACGGCCCGGCAGGGCCTCGGCGGCGGTCGGCAGTTCGTGGGATTTCCTGGACAGCATGGCGGCGACTCCGGTCGAAGGGGCGAACGCCTATATGGGATGCGTCGAGGCGCTTGCCGAGGGGGKCCGGGTGTTCTATCAGCCTCGCCTCGCGCCGGATCGACCTCCGGCGGGTTTCACGCGCGTCGTGGAAACGGACAGGTGGCGGAGTGGTCGATCGCGCACGCTTGGAAAGCGTGTGTACGTGAAAGCGTACCGAGGGTTCGAATCCCTCTCTGTCCGCCAGGCCCCTTTCTTATGCGGTCCAGACGCGTCCAAAATTCACGCTTTAAGCCCCGAAATAACTAGACTTTTCCCGCCGNGCGACGTCGTGGAAACGGACAGGCGGAGTGGTCGATCGCGCACGCTTGGAAAGCGTGTGTACGTGAAAGCGTACCGAGGGTTCGAATCCCTCTCTGTCCGCCACGGCCTCTTTTTTATCGTGCACGTTCAACTACTTGGCCCTCGATTTGTCTAACCCGTCCTCAGGGTTAGACAGTTTTTGTTCTGGTTCCGTGCCGTCGATGCGCGCCATTGCGCTCTCGGCGAGGCCCTTCCGGGCGGCGGCTTGGGTGTATCGCTCGACCTCTTTCAAGGTCCGGTGACCCGTCACCGCCATGATCTCGTGAGCCGTGCAGCCTGCTTCGGCGAGGCGGCGAGCGGCTGCTTTCCTCAGACCGTGAGCCGACGCACCAGCCGGAAGGCCCGCGGTCTTGGCCGCAGCTGATATCCAGTTCCCGAACCCCTTGGCAGTGAAGGGCTCGCCGCCTCCGGTCACGACGAACGTGAGTTGCCCCAAGGTTGCGGCGTCCAGCGACCGCTGAAGCGCGGGGTGGACGGGTATCTCGATCTGTTCGCGGGTCTTCTCCTGCCGGACCCGGATTACCCCACCCTTGACGTTCTGACGGCCCATCACGCGGACATCGCCGCTTCGTTGGGCTGTGTAGAGCAACAGGTCGACGGCGAGCCTCTCGCGCGTTCCCAAGGGCCAGCGCGCGTGGAACGCTGCGATGTCCTCCTCGGACCAAGTGTGGAATCCGTCCGTTTGATTGCGGAGCGGCTTCACGGCCCGGCTAGGATCATCGCTGCGCCAGTTCCGCTCAACGGCGAACCTCATCAGCGCGCGCAGCACCTTCAGGAGGTTGTTCGCCGCCGCCGGCGTGGCCGCCTTCGCGTCCAGCATCCCCCGGATATGGTGCGCCTCGATGGTCGCGACGGACTTGTCGCCGTGCTTGACCCGGAAGCGCTCAATGATCCCGCGGTAGGTGGTTTTGGTGGTGTCGCGCAGTTGGGCCCACTCGGCTGAGCCGTAGAAGGCGACGGCCAGAGCATTGACGCTGCCGGGCTTCACCCTCCCCGCCCCGATAGGGAGCGCGCTGGACTGGACCGCCGCGTCATACCAAGCCCACCAAGCGGCACTCTGGAACGCCTCGCGCGTCTGTGACTGAGGCTTGCCGGGCTCGCGAAAGCGCCAGCGCAACACGCCATGGCGATCTCGATAGCAACTGACGTGAGCAGGCTTAGATCGTGGCATTGTCCCACTCGTTGGGCCCGCGATCCTCGGGCAGGGCGGCGAAATGAGCTTCCAGGTCGCGGCGGTCCCAGACCTTGCGTCCGTCGATCCGCTTGGGCTTCGGCATTCGCCCGTCGCGAACCATCTCGTCGAACTTCACGGCGCTGATGCCGATAAACTGCGACGCCACCTCTCGGCCTACGCCCAGGGGCGCTAGGCTGGGCGGGAGAAGGTTGGCGCGAGCCATATCAGGCCGCCTCCCTCTCGATGGTGACCAAGACGCCAGCCCGCTCGAGCAGCAGATCGCCCAGTGCGAACAGATCGACCACGACCGAGGCGGCGCCGACCGCGGAGGCCAAGTCTTCCGGCGTCGCCGCCCAAGAGTATTTTTCGGACACGGGCCGAACGACCAGCCACCGGTGACGCTCCGGCAAGCCCTCCGCGCCCCGGATCAGCGGTTCGCCCATCCGAAGGTCCAGCGGGTCGCTCACTGCGCGGTCGTCGGCCAGCACTCGCGCCGAGATTAGGGCTTCGCAAGAACCCGCCACCTCTGCGCCGAAGGACGGCGACACGCCGACGTCGGCGAGGGCCTTGAGAGCCAGCATCCGGGCGAGAGTCTTGGCGTCGAACTTTGCCCGCCCCGCCTCCAACGGCGGCAGATAGCCGTGCCGGCGAAAGTCGCGCTGACGGGCAGCGTCAAGGCCAGTGATCCGTTCGGCCTCGCTGGCCGAGAACTGCGTGTATTGGCGGGTCCAGCCCATGGCGTCTCTCCTCGTTGCGTGTGAAATGACACGGTATCATTGCCGTGTCAACTCCCACGCTCACCGGCAAACCGCGTTTGTTTCTCTCGGTCGTCGCCTTCCGCCAGGTACTCGATGATCTGCTCGAACAGGGCCACCCCTGCCCCATCAACATCACGGTGCCGATCCAGCCGCCCAAGGCGTGCCTTCACCAGCATCGCCGGTCGGGTGGCGGCGGGCGTCACCAAGATCAAGGTTTCGAGGTCGGCCTGCTTGGCCCAAAGGCCGGAAAACTCCGCATCATCCTCATCCATCGCTTGAGCGGCCACTTCACAGGCGTGAGCCTCGGCCTCCCAGCGGCGAAATGCATCGACTTCCGATTCGGCGTGGCGGGTAGTGACCCGGCGCGACGTGGGCGCGGGTGTGCTATTGGCGTGGCTAGCCATGATCTCGATCCTCCAGTGGTCGAGGTTGCGGTTAGGGTCGAGAGCGAGGTTCCAGCCTTGCTCCGACCCGCCTTTTCCAATATTGCTTAACCATGTCCAAGGCAATAGATGATATTGGAAAAAGGCGCGGGCGTCCGCCGACAGATGCGACTCCTGTGATGGTACGGCTGGCACCTGATATGCTGCGGCGCCTCGATAGCTGGATTTCGGTACAGGGCCCGAACCCGCCGTCACGCCCTGAGGCGATCCGTCGCCTGTTGGACAATAGTTTGGCGCGCTGACGAAACGTCAGGCAGCCGCAAAGGGCCGTAACAATGTCGATCCTCTCGCACTTCGACCCGATCAAGGTGACTGTGTTTGCGCCCGACGGCAGCGTTCGTGCGGAGCCGCTGGTCGTCATCAGCGACAAGGAGATCATCACCGAAGACGTCTCCATCCATGTGGAGCCCGGTGACGAGGTCAGGCGCCTTCTGCCGAACGGTCGAGATGAGGTGTTCGAAGTCTACGACGTCGTGTTCTCTGACGGCTTGGGCCCGATCCCGCCAGTTTACACCCTCAAGGTCAGGCGCAAGGGCGCTCTCCCTCATCGCGTGCCACAGTCGATTTCGGTCTCGGGCCCGAACTCGCGGGTCACCATCGGGCACGATTCCTCGGTCAACATCTCGCACCAAGGGGACGTGATCCAGCAAGCCAGCGAAGCCATCTCGGCGCAGGTGGACGACGCCGCCGACCGGGACCGGCTTCTGATCGCCCTTGCGGACCTGAAGGCAGCGCAGGACCCGGCTTCGAAGGCGAACGCGTACCAGCGGCTGGTGTCGAGCGCGGCCAACCACATGACCGTCCTGGCCCCCTTCCTACCGGCGTTAACCCAACTGCTCGGTTAAGCGTCGACCGTGGAGGCCCCTTCTTCGTCCGGCCAAGGCGGCCCGGGCGGGTAAGGGTGCGCGCCCTGCGAAAAGATCGGGACGCCCTGCAGGGCCGAGGTGACCCGAATGTGGGTGTATTCGTACATCTGAAGATCAGGGTTGAGCCGCAGACTTGCCTCGTAGAGCGAAGCCGCGATCTGGCCGAGACCGACGACGTCCATCGCCCGGTTCCCGCCCTCGTAAACGTATCTGAACTCCACGAAGGCGTTGGAGTAAGTGACGAGGTCGCGCTCGAGGACCGAGCCTGTCCCCTTCCGGCGCTGCTCGTAACGCACCTTCACGAGATCGCGCACAGTGTCCGGCAGCTTCGCAAACAGGACGTTGAGTCGGTGACCCGACGGGGCCTTCCCGTGCGCGATTAGAAGCAACGTCTTCAGATAGAGCTCGCTGGCGAACGCCAGGCCGACCACACCCGCGGTGAACGGAAAGGCGTAGCGGCCATCTGGACCGACCCGCTGCTCGAAGTTTCGTTGCGCGCTCTCATGGAACTGCACGGCCTCGCGCCACATCTGATCGCGCAGCGAGATAGGCCCGAGCGCCTTGGCCCGGGCCTTGATCATTTCAGTGATGTGGGCCGGCGGTTCCATGGGCCGACTATGGGTGCAGTTCGGCTGAAACCCAATGACCGGCGCCACGTCAGGGTTGAAGCATCCCGGACGCCCGAACCGCCGCGGCGCGAGCAGAGAGAATCATCGCGAGGTGCGCGCTCCCACTGGCCTTGGCGGCCTTCCCTTGCTGATCGATCATCGTCGCCAGTTCATCGGTTGTGACCAGGCCTGCGGCCAGCACGATGGCCTGTAACTGACCAATGAGAAAATCTTGGGCAGCTAGCCGGCCGGAGAGGGCCTGAAGTTCGACGGAGGTCATCACCCAGCCCTCATGCCGAGGCGGTAGCGGACAGACTTCGCACGATCGACAGGGACCGCTTGACGGGCCCCAGTGACGGCCAAACCGCCACTCTCGTTCGCCATCCGCTGTGCCTGCGCGAGAAGGTCCTGCGTCATGACCGCGCCGCGCATGTCGAAGTGCAACGGCGCCCCTCCTCCCGCTGGGCTGAAACCGGGCGCGCCGATGTCCACCCGCTCGTGAGGCGACTTCCAGAAGGCGACCAACTGACTGTCGGTCCCGCCGCTGCCGCCCGGCATGATCGAGCCGCCCGTCGCGAACTTGGGCAGCTTCGAGAACATCGACGACAGGACCGAGCCGATGTTGCCGAGGCCGCCGCCCTGCTTCATCCCACTCTGGCCGAGGCCGAGCAGATCGAAGATTTGCGACCCGACGTTCCGCATCGAGTTCCGCATCGCGTCGCCGAACATGATCTGGAATACCGACGCCCAGTCGCCATGCAGCGCCGCGTCCAGACCGTTGGCGAAGGCGTCGGCGAAGTCTTCTTTCATCGCCGCGATCCGTTCCTTGACCCGGTCGAGGCCGAGGGCCTCCTTCAGATCGGCGGCGGCAGTCAGCGGCTGAAGGTCGATGCGCGCCATGGGGTCGAGCCGCTCGGTCACCGCGGCGTCGTAGATGCCGCGGGCCCGGCCCGCCTGCTCGTTGAACTGCCCCTGGGTCAGATCACCCGTCCCCAGACTCCTGCGGAGAACCTGCATTCGACGCTCCAGCGCGAGCGCGGCGCGCTCCTGATCGGTCATGAGGTCTTGCAGGACACCACGGAGCTCCTCGCGCATCTCCTTGAACCGGTCGGCGGTCGCGCGGGTCGCGCGGCCTACCGGGTCGACCATCAGGGTTTGGAGCTTCGCGAACCACTGGCCCGTCTCCTCGACAAGGTCAGGGACGTAGCTGTGGCCGACAACACGGTCGTACAGGTTGAAGAAGAAGTCGCCTGTCTCCTTCAGCTTCCGCCCGACCCAGCCCAGCACCTCGCCGAGCTTGTCCTGAAGCCAATGTTTCGCGCCCTCGTAGACCTTCTTGAGCGACTCGATGGCTCCCGGCCAGAAGGCCTCGATCACGCCGGCCAGCGCGCCAACGGTGTTGCCGACCGCGTCCTTCAGCGTGGCCCACGCACCGGAGAAGTCTCCGGTCAGGAGATCGCCAAGGATCGAGAACAGGGATCCGATGTTGGAGAGCGTACCCTCGACGATGGAGACCAGCGCCGTCAGCGTTCGCACGATGGAGTTGCCCAGGAGATCGACCACGAGCGCCGCGAACTTGCTGATCAGCGAGCCGATGGGGCCGTCGAAGAACGTCATCCAAGCGCCGGCCATGCCCCTGACGAGGTCGCCGACCGTCGAGAACAGTTCGCCCAGCGCGGGCCCGAGCGTCTCCTGCGTCGTCGCCCAGAGGCGTTTCAGGACCGGCTCGACGTCGTCTCGGAATAGGAGGAAGGCCCCGACTACGGCGCCGACGGCGGCGGCGACCGGAAGGATGAAGGGGACGATGGCTCCAATGGCCACGCCGACGCCCGCCAGAGCGCCGCCCGTGCCCAGGGTGGTGACCAAGGTCCCGACCGCGCCGACAACCGCTCCCACGGCGATCAGAACCGGCCCGAGCGCGGCGGCGATGGCCGCACCTGCGACCACCATGTTCTGTGCGGCGGGGCTGAGGCCGTTGAACTTGTCGGCGATGCCCGCGATCCCGTCCGTCAGCGGGACGAGGTAGCGGTTGACGATGGCGCCCACGCTTTCGGACAGGCTGTTCAGGCTGTCGCGCAACCTGTCGTATGGATCGGTGCGCTGGGCCGCCGCCGCCGAGCCGCGGTACTGGCGTTCTAGCTCGCCAAGAATGAGGGCCTGCGCGCCCGCGACATTGCCCGACTCGACCATAGCCGCGATGCGATCCTTGTTGCCCGCGATCCAGTCCTTGGTGACCGCCCCCGTCCGTCCGAGCGCGGACAGGCTATTGATCGGGTCGTTGAGCGCCTTTCCGATCAGCACCGTGGCTGACTGGAGGTCCATTCTCATGCGAGTCGCCAAGTCCACCACGGCGGTCTGAGCCCGGTCGAACACCACGCCCGACACCTTGCCGAACGTCAGAAGGTTGGCGGTGACCGAACGCAGGATGTCGTCGTCGTCGTACAGCGAGTTGCGCATCAGGCCGTCGGCCAGACCCGCGAGCTCCTCCTTGGTCTTGCCCGAGGCCGCGCCCATCGACGCCAGCGCCGCTGAGACCTGACCCATGGCGTCGGCGGCCTCTGTCGCCGCTTTCGAGGCCGCGAAGCCCGCGGCGATCAGCGGCGCGGTGACCGTCGCGGTCAGGCCAGCCCCGACCATGGCGAAGCCCCGGCCCATGTTCTGAAGGTCGCGACCCACGCCCTGAAGATGCTTTTGGGCTGCGGTGAGGTTGGTCTCGAACTGAGCGGAATCGAGGCCGAGAACGACCCTGAGCGACCCGATGACGGCGGTGGACATGGCTGATCTTTCTGGATTGGGCGCCTGTTCGGCGGCGGTACCGAGGCGGACAAACCGAGTTCGTCTGTGATGCGACGAACCCGGTTTGCCTCGGTGGCTTAGGCGACGTTGCCGAAGTCCCCGTAGGTCAGCGCCTTCGGCTGTTTGACAGCTTGGGCGAGCCGCTCTTCGGCGAGGATCGTCACCAGGTTCCGGGTGAAGTCGTCGTTGACGGTGCCGAGCTCCACCCGCGCCGACCAGCGGTCGTACAGGGTCGCCGCGCGGGGGAAGTCGCCGATCAGGAACTTGTCGACATTCATCGCCTGCGTGGTGATGACCGGCAGACCCCAGAGCCGTTGCGAGATCGCGGACCCCGGCGAACCCATGATGTAGTTTCCGTCAGCGTCCTTCAGCAGCGTGATGCGGGTCCAGTCCGACGGATGCATGATGATGCCCGTCGCCGGATGTTCCGCAAGGGCGCTTTGCAGGAGGCCGAGGCCCAGCGTGTCCAGCATGGTCGGATCGGCGATCACGAACGGCGCCGCGAAACCAGTCGCCTTGGGCACCATCCCTTGAAGGTTCTGGCCGGTGCCGTCGCCATAGAGCAACTGGGCCTCTTCGACCAAGGCAAGGCCGTCGAGGAGCTCGGTGTTAATCAGGCCCTCCAACTGCGGCAGGTCTTCCAGCACCTGCCGGCTGGCCTTCATCCAGTGCGCGATCACGCGTGCCGGGATCGTCTCAAGCTCGAGCTGCATGTCCGATCCGGGCTTCGCCGCGCCTTCAGCGACGGGCGCGGCCCCATTGTTGCGGCCCTTGATGCGCGGAACCTCGACTGCGCCACCCGACATCTGAATGACGGGAAGCAGCGACCGAACGACCGGCCTCCGCTGGAGGAGCGGCGTGATGGTGGGGTCGCGGAACGCCTCGATTGCCGCGCCGACCGACCCCGCGGCGTCCGTCGTGGCCGTGGTGATCGTCGCCTTGGTCTCGAAGGCGTAGCGGTCATTGCGGGCGTTTCGCTCGGCGAACTCCTTCACCCCGTCTTGGGCGACGAACTTGGCCCCCAGGGAGCGACACTCCAGTTCGTCGCCGCTGCCAATGCCGCCCCCGCCGCCGCGGCGCGTGACCTTCTGTTCGACGTCGTCCAGGCGTGCGGAAGTTTCGGCGGCTTTGGTCTTGAGGTCGGCGAAGGCCTCTTTCACCGCGTCGTTGTGGGTGCCGAAAGCGGAGGCCAGGTCCTCGAAGGACTTGATCTCGCGGTGGCCATCCGGGCCGCGCAGAAACCGCCCGGCGCGGCGCTCGGCGGCAGACATGGCGCCGAGGACGCCGAAGGGAAGCGAGGTGGTGGTGGTCATGTCGTTCAGCCTTTCATGCTGAGGATTTCGGCGGTCGCGGCTTTGATCCGCGCGCCCAAGTTGTTGAGGTCCGGGTGGTCTTGTTCGCCGTTAAGCGCCGTCCACCCTGCGGCGGCGATCTTGGCGGCGGCCCCGCGTGAGAGGCCGCTTTCGTGGAGAAGGGCTTGCAGTTCGCGTTGCGACGTCAGGGATTTGATCGCCGTGATCCGCGCGTTCGGCATGGCTGGAACTGCCACGGGACTGACCTCGTGCAGATCGACCGCCGTCAGGATTCGCTCGTCGACGCCCTTCCCTCGACTGGCCCCGCCAGGCGGGACGCTGTAGCCGATGGACAGGCCGGTAACGT
The DNA here is from genome assembly GCF_001426805.1 of Brevundimonas sp. Root1423. NCBI lineage: Bacteria > Pseudomonadati > Pseudomonadota > Alphaproteobacteria > Caulobacterales > Caulobacteraceae > Brevundimonas > Brevundimonas sp. Root1423. The sequence continues at coordinate 100,711 of NZ_LMFL01000067.1, read as the reverse complement.
CGCCGGCCATGACGTGGGAATGGGCCTCGCGCCCTGACTCGGTTTCGAGGTTCAACCGACCCCTCAGCCAGAGGCCCTTGCTGTCTTCGCGAGCTTCCATCCAGCGTCCGACCGGACGGCCTAGATCGTGTGCCCAGACCATCGCCGGTAGATACCGGGTCAGGCTTCGGGCGAACGCTCCAGGGCGGACGATGTCGCCTTGGAGGTCAGGCGTCGACTCGAAGGTCGCGCCATAGCCTTCGATCAAACCGCGCTCAGCATCCTGAGGCGCGATCTTGATGGCCAGCATGGGGCCAGTGCGGAGGTCGGAATGAGCGGTCACGGGGTCACCAAAGGGCAAAGCGAAGCCATGAGGCGCGGAGCGCCTCGGTTCAGCCTTGCGTCCCGCTCAGGGGCTTGGTGACGCATGGTGCCGCCCCGGATTCCGGTAGCGACCCGACCTCTATAGCCACTCCCGCGTTGCGTGACAAGTCTCACTGAACCGTTCCCATAGGACGTCCAGCCAGAGCGTCGGCGTGCCGGTAGATGACCCCCGCTCCTTGAGGTCCCTCGGCCATCCCGATCCACGAGACGACAAAGCCGAGCATGAACTCGCGCACCTTCGGGCGGCTGATCCCCAGCCGTTCCAGGAACAGCGTCGTTCCACAGAGGACCTCGTGAGCGGTCTCGACCTCCGACTTCGGGGCGTCCGCGCCCGGGCCCGGTGCCGACAGGTAGCGTTCGGCCAGCAGCAGGAGGTTTCGCCCGATCTGCTCGTTCGAAAACGCTCGCTCTGCCGCTTGAACGGCGACGAGCTGGAGAGCGTCGCAGATCACTGCCGCCTCCCCCTCGAGGTCGGATGCGGCGATGACGGTTTGGATATCCTTCGCCAGATCGACGACTTGGGCGGTCGCATCGAAGTCAGTCACGGGTGTTCTCCAGATCGAAAAAAATGAGGCGCGAGCGCCGTCCGTCGCCGGGCGGGAGCTCCGCGCCGGGAATGCTGTGAGGGGCAGCCTGCGCATCCGCTGGCGGCGCACTCCGTTCGATCCGGCGCCGGACGCGGTCGCCGGTCAGACCCAACTGGCTGAGCAGCCCTTTGCGGGTCGCCGTCGGATTTCCCGCTGCGCCGAAAAAAATCTCCGAATGGCACCCCCACCGGTCCGCAACGAACGGACGCCCGGGATTTTCGAAGCCCCCCCTGGTCGCGGTCGAGATCATGGAAGCGGACCTCACGCGGCGAGCCCTTTGCCCTCGCTGGCGAACACCGGGCGGGGCTCGCGGCGCAGCGCGTCATGTCGGGCCTTGTCGCAGACGACCTTCACGTCGAGCCCTCGAAGCTCTCGACCGCAGTCCGACCGGAGCTTGTCAGCCGCAATCGCGAGGTTCGTCACGATGGTGCGGCTCTCCCGGTCCCAGCCGTGAGGGTCCAGCCATGACCGCGCTCCTGCCTCGCCGAGCCTACCGATGATCGCCTCGCGCACTTCCCGGGCCGGGAAAGGAGCAGACGACTGGAGCGGCTCACCCCAGTTCGAACGAACCCGGTTTGCCCTCGACGGGGGGAAGGGGGGAGTAATGGAGTCTTCAAGGGATTGGCGGTCACTGGCGCCACCCTTTTGCGTCACAGGTGACACCCTTTCGGCGACGTCACCGTTCACTGGTGACACCCTTTCCGAGGCCTGACCGGTCACCGGTGCTACCTTTTCGGCAGCGTCTAAAGTCACGGGTGCTACCTTTTCGGCAGCGTCCAAAGTCACTGGTGACACCTTTTCAGGCTCGCCTGCGACGGCAGCTTTGCGCGCGAGGATGGCCTGATCGATGCTGTCGTGAGCCTCGGCAGCATCGAGGATCATGGCGACATAGTTTTGGGTTCGCCCGCGGCCCCGCGACCGCCGAACGGACAGGTGGCCGGCGCGCCGCAGTTCGCCGATCCCACGTCGAATGGTGGACAACGACAGGCCCAAGGCGACCGCCATGTTTTCCTGAGCCCGCCAGGCGGCGCCGCGCTCAACGTTGAGGTCGTGAGCGATCAGACAGCCGACGGTTCTGGCGCTGGCGCTCAGCGCCACGTCGAGCAGCACCTGCGTCTGCCAGCGCAGCTTGTCGCCAACGAAGTTATGGACGTCGAGAAGGCGGCTCATGCGCCACCCCGAGGGGCAGCATCCGGGTTAGGCAGAGAGCCGGAAACACCTTGAAGAACAATGTAGGCGAAGCGGGCGGTTAGACAGCCTAAGGGTCTGATTTTGCGGAGGGAGCGGACAACCTCTCTGTCCGCCACGCACTTCGCCGAGCCGGCCAACCTTATCCAGCATTCCAAGCACCGACTGGTCCCGTCAAAACGGCCTGCATCCGGGGAGATGCCACGCCATAGGTCCGCTGAACCGGGCCGTTCACCAGCGTGTTCCCGCCGTCGTCTCTGCCGATCGAGGGCCGCCCTCCCTTGGGTTGACCTTGCTCCGCCTGTTCCGATGTAATTTAGGTCTGGATCTTCGGGGTAATGAAGGCGCTTCTGCCTGCAAACCGTCTGTTCGCGGGCCCCGTCGATCCGTATGATCTGCCCGCGACAGGAACAGGGTGGTAACAGGTCTGTTCGAGCATGAATCGGGCCCTGCAACTGCAAGATGCCGGGCCTGTTGGTTTGTGTGCCGGATGGGCTTGCCGGCCAACGGGCGGCGACGGGCTTCCGGCTGCTTATTGCTCGCTTCCGGAGCGCCACAAGTTGTCTGTGAGAGGCTCGAGAAGATAGGCCAGCGCGGTTCGTTTTCTCAGCAGGATGATCACCTGGACCGGGGCGCCAGGCCGCAACGAGCTCGCCGCCCGTCCCAGGGTCTTCAACTCTGACGCCGGGACCACGATCTCCGCCCGGTAATAGGTGGCGCCGGTCTGTTCGACGGTGAAGCTGTCGGCTGAAATCCGGGTCACGCGGCCGTGAATCGTGGGCGGGCTGCGTTCGCGCAGCCCGGGGAACTGCACCTCGGTGGTCTGCCCGACGCGCAGGTTGTCGATATCGTTGGGATTGACCTGGGCGATGATCACCTGGGACGCGTCGCGGGGCACCACCTCCATCAGCGTCTGCCCCGGCTGGATGACGCCGCCCGGGGTGAAGATGGTTAGCCCCACGACCTCGCCCGACGCCGGCGCCCGCACCTCGGTCCGCGCGATCTGGGCTCTCAATTCGGCCATCCTGGGTCGTAGCTCGTTCAGCTGGACGTCGATCTGGCGGAGCTGGTCGGCCACATCTTCGTTCATCCGGGTGGACACGCCGGACATCTGCAGACGGGTCTCGCCAATCGCTTCCCGCGAGCGCGCGATCTGCGATCGCAGCGACCCCAGTTCGCCGTCCAGTTGGGCCGCCGTGCGTTCCAGCGCGCGCACGCGCGTCAGCGGCGCGTAGCCCTGCTCCGCCAGACTGCGCATCCCGGTCAGTTCTTCCTGGATCAGCCGCTGTTGTTCGAGGTTGGCGGCGATCTGCCCTTCATAGCCGGCGATCTGTTCGTTCAGCTGTGCGACGCGCTGGCCCAGCACGCCGGTCTCGGTCGAGCGGCCGCTGCGCCGGGCGCCGAACTGGAGCTGCTGGATACGCAGCGACTCCCGGGCGAGGACCAGGTCGTCCCCGGAGAGGTCGGCGAACTCGGGGGGGGTCGGTATGCCGCCGAGCCGGTCGCGCTCCGCGGTCAGGCGCGCCCGTTGGGCGATCAGGGCGAAGACCTGGCCGGCCACGCCGCGCTCGGTCGCCCGCAACTCGCCGGACGCCAACTGCAGCAGAATCTGGCCGCGGCGAACCGTGTCGCCCTCGGCCACGTGCAGGGCGCTGACCACGCCGCCTTCGCGGTGCTGCACAGCCTGCCGGTTGCCCGAGACGGCGATCTGGCCCTGGGCGTAGGCGCCGGCGTCAAGCGGCGCAAGGGCGGCCCAGCCCAGGAAGATGACGAAGAAGACCACGATGATAAGCCCGCCGACCGCGAGCTCGCGGCGCGGGGTGTCCGGCACCAGAACCGGTGGCTCCGGGGGCGGCGCGACGATGCCCGGCGCTGGAAGGGATGGCGTATCGGCGTTGGTCATTGGGAGCGCCCGGACGTCCGCGCGCTCGTCGCCTGCGGCGAGATTTGTTCCGTACCCGCTGGCTGCATCACTCCGGGGGGCGTGGACATCGGCCGTTCAGCCGCGGGCGTGGGCGGCGCGCCCGGTCGGCCGGCGGTGGCGCGCATCTTTTCCAGCACCTCTTCGCGAGGGCCCGCGAGCTGGACCACCCCGTCCCGCATCATCAACAGACGATCGACGCGCGCGAGCACCCCCGCACGGTGCGCGATGACAACCACAGCCGCTCCGCGCGCCGCCGCGCCCAGGATCGCCTGCATCAGCGCCGCCTCGCCTTCCTGGTCGAGGTTGGAGTTGGGCTCATCCAGCACAAGGAGGACCGGATCGTTGTAGAGGGCGCGCGCCAGTGCAATGCGCTGGGCCTGACCCGCCGAAAGGCCTTGGCCGAACGGTCCCAGGATGGTGTCATAGCCTTGCGGCAGGCGCTGGATCAGCTCGTGCGCGCCCGCCGCCATCGCGGCCTGCACGGCGCCGCGATCCGCGGTTTCCTGATCCAGCCCGGCGGAGGTGGCGAACCGCGAGATGTTTTCCTTGATCGAGCCAGCGAACAGGCTGGGGACCTGCGGCAGATAGCCGATCCAGCGCGCCAGTTCGTCGCCCTCCCGCGCCTCGTACTCGGCGCCGTCGAGACGGACCGCTCCGGCCTGGGGCTGCAGGGCGCCGGCTATGACGCGGGCGAGCGTGGTCTTGCCCGAGCCGCTCGACCCGACGATGCCCAGCGTCTGCCCCGGCTTCAACGCGAAGGAGACACCGCGCAATTGCGGCTGGTCGGTATCGGGGAATTTCACCGACACGCCCTCGACCTGAAGCCGTCCGCGCGGGTCGGGCAACAGGGTGCGTTCCCGCTCCACCGAGGCGGTGCTGGCGAACAGGTCGGTCAGGACTTTCCAGCTGCTCACCGCCTGAACCAGGCTGGGCCAGACGCCGACCAGCAGTTCGATCGGCGCCACGGCGCGGCTGAGCAGGACGGACGAGGCGATGATGGCCCCGGGCGAGATCTCGCTCTTGACCGCAAGATAGGCGGCCAGGCCCAACGCGGCTGACTGCAGGACGAGACGAAGGAATTTGATCGCGCCGGAATAGCGCCCGCCCGCCAGCTGGGCGTCTGCCTGGGCCGCGGTCGCGAGACGGCGCTGCTCGACCTGCCGCGATATCGACGCCTGCCTCATGCCAAGGGCGCGCACAACCTCGGACTGGCCCGCCACGCCTTCCTGCGCGGCGTAGGCCGAGTTCTGGGACTGCATGGCCTTCTTCAGCCGCGGACGGGTGTCGCGCTCGTTCAGCCAGGCCAGGGCGAACAGCACGCCGCCGCCGACCAGCGTAAGAAGCCCGATGGCCGGATGCAGCAGAAAGCAACACAGCAGATAGATGGGAGTCCAGGGCGCGTCGAACAGCGCCAGCATGCCCTGGCCGCCGATGGCCCCGCGCACGTGATCGAATTCGCGAAGCGCCTGGGTGTTCGGGGACTTCGCCTGCAGGTCGACAACCCGCGCCAGGACCTTGCCCGACAGCAGCCGGTCGAGCCGCAGCCCGGCCCGCAGCATCAACCGCCCGCGCAGCCAGTCGAGAGCGGCCAGCGCCGCCAGGGCGAAGACGGCGACGGCGGTGACCAGCACCAGCGTCAGCAGACCGCCCGTCGGTACGACGCGGTCATAGACCTGCATCATGTACAGGGTCGGCGTCAGATAGAGCAGGTTCACGAGGGCCGAAAACACCGCCGCCCACACGAAGTGCGGACGGCAGGCCCTCAACGCTTCGGCCAGAGGCTCGGTCCCCGGCTTGCTGGGCAGCAGGTTCTTCAACAAGTCTGGGCCACGCGTCTGCTACTCATAGGGTACAGGTATCGCACCTTGCGGCTCATACCATGCCCGGACGTCACCCCAGCAACGGTAAATGCCGACTTCCCTCGGGGCCTCAGCCCCAGGGATCGCTGCCCAGGCCGGGATGACCGAACCCGGTGTCGTGTACGTGGTCGTCCGGCGTCGGAAGCAGGGTGAACATCCAGAGGGGGTCGTCCCCCCCTCCGAACGTCAGCCCGCCGTCCTGGACGCTGAAGGCGTCCGCGCCTTCATCCAGCGACAGGGCGAACACCTCGCCATGCGGCAGCGGGATGAAGACGTCCAGGTCCCCCGCGACGGTCGCCGGATCGGCGATGACGTCGTCGGACACACTTTCAAGCGGGGGGAGCTCCCAGGAATCCGTTCCCGACGGATCATGCGATTGCAGATTTCCGATCCGCCCCCCGATGAAGAACTCATCCACGGCCGCGTCATACAGCCCCGTTCCGGCCGCCGATCCAGTCAGCGGCTCGAAGGCCGCCACGGAGGGCACGTATGACCCCGTCTCCCGGACCGCAACACTCCCCTCGCCCAGCGGAAGGTAACGTCCGACTTCTTCGCCTGCATCGAAGGACTCGACCGAATGGACGGTCGGTGTTGGCCGTTGAACGACGACCTCCGCCTCGTCCAGCAGATCGATCGGGCGCGCAGCCGGTATAAACCGCAGAACCGGCGCTCCCGGTTCCCGTTCAGCATTCCAGTCGATCGGGCCACGCCAGTCGGGGGTGAGCAAGCGGTTCATCACACGAACTCCCAGTCGGTGGAATGAATGGATCCGCCATTCTCGATCGTGATCACGTCGTGGATCGAGCCGTCAGCAGAGTTGATCTGCCAGTGGGTCGCGTCCAGCTGGACGAAGGTCGCGCCCTGCGCCGCCGTGCCGTAACCCCGGAAGACCAGTTCGTCGCCTGCGCCGTCGCCATTGCCGATGAAGTCGACGATGACATCGCCGTCGGCCTGACCTGCGTGGAAGACGAAGTCGTCATCGCCGAGACCGCCGATCAGCCGGTCCATGCCCGCGCCGCCGTCGATAATGTCGTTGTTGTCCGGCGTGACCACGCCGTCGCGGACGTTGAATACATAGACCCCTGCGATGCCGGTGTTTCCGACCGTGTTCTCGAGATCCAGCATGGCCGACGTACCCGACGAGGCGAACTCGAACGAGGTGCCGGTGCCGGAGTTGTAGCCGGCCCGTGCGTTGTCGCCCCAGGTGATGTCCTCGTAGCGGTAGATGATGTCGAAATCGCCATTCCCCCGGCTAATCAACTGGATCTGGAAGGCGTTCGGCGCCGTGCCGTTCGAATACTGGCCCACATCATCCCAGGTGAAGGTCAGCACGCCGTTGACGGCGTCCAGATCATAATAGACTTGGTTGGTGCCCTGCGACGTTCCACCGGGACTGGTCTGGCCCGCGGCGTTGCGGGTGTCGATATCCGTCCAGAACGCCGCGATCAGCGGGTTGCCGATGCCGGCGCTGATGCTCGACGGGGTGTAGCCGCCGAACGCGCTGTTGAAGGTGATGTTGCCGTTGTTGTTCAGGAACAGCGACGAGTAGGTGGTGCCGAAGAAGTCCAGACCCGCGGCGCCGAACACCGAGGTGATGTCGATCGGACCCAGCGAGGAGTCGTCGTTCCGGGCGAACAGCTGCTCGCCGAACCCACGCTCACCGCCCAGTCCGGTGACCAGGTTGTGGCTGGCCGTGTAGTAGGAGGCGGCCGTCGCCGTCAGTGGAGCCTGGACCGGCCCCTGAACGCCGGCGGCGTTCAGGGCGTCGCCCGAGATCACATCATTGCCCGCGCCGCCGGTCAGCCTGTCACTGCCGTCGCCGCCGACGATCGTGTCGGCTCCGACGTCCCCGGTGAGGGTCTGGTTGCCCGCCGAGCCCGTCAGGGTCTGGTTGACGATGTTGACGTCCAGGCTGAACACGTCGGACGCCGCCTGGGCGCCGCCCGATGCCGTGACCTTGATATCCAGGTGACCCACGTCGGCGCCTTGCGGGGTGCCGGAGAAGGTGCGGGTCGCGGCGTCGAAGCTCAGCCACGAGGGCAGCGGATTGCCGTTGGCCAGGGTCGCCGTCAGCGTGAGGGTCGAGTCCGGATCCGTGAAGGTGTCCGCGGCCAACGTGTAGCTGAACGCGCTGAGCATGTCGGACGACTGGTCTTCCGCGGCGTGGCTGACCACGGTCGCATCGTCCTTGCCGATCACGGTGACGCTGGCGGTGGCGGTGCTGACGCCGCCGCGGCCGTCGCTGATGGTGTATTCGAAGGTGTCGACCAGTTGCTGGCCGGCGGCCAGGAAGTCCAGGTGGCCGGCGGGGTTGTAGGTCACGGTGCCATTGGCGTTGAGTGTGACGACGGCGCCGTTGGCGCTGGCGCCCACCGAGATCACGGTCAGGGCGCCGCCATCCGGATCGACCGCACTGGAGGTGAAATTCGAGGCCGGGAAGGTGAAGTTCTCATCCTCGCCGACGCCGTTGCGCAGGATGCCGGCGAAGCCGAGATCCAGGCGCGCGCCGACCGCACGGCCGCCGGTCGCGTCATACGAACCGACGCGGAACTCGATCACATAGTTGCCGCTGCCCGCCAGGACGACATCCTGGGTGACCACGCCTGTCGAGCCCGAGAACGGCGTCTGGTAGTTGAACACCGTCTGCACGATCGCACCGGTGACGGCATCGCGGATGTAGCCCGTGCCGATCGCCTGGTCGCTGCCCGAGGACAGCTTGTAGACGAAGCGGACGGTATCGCCCGCCTGACCCGCGAACGCCGCACTGGTGATCGACGGACCAAAGCCGGTGCCGTAGCCGTTCGGCACCGTGCCGGTGAACTGCAGGACCGCTACGGCCGCGTCGCCGGCGATGGGTGTTCCCGACCGGTCGACGACGGCGGTCGAGCTGTTGGTCGACGTCAGGCCGCTGGTCGCGGTGCTGACCGTCCAGCCCTGGAAGTTCGGCGTGGCCTCAAAGCCGCCGTTGCCGAGCTGGTTGGCTTGCAGGGTGACGTTCTGGGCCACCGGCGCGTCATTGGCGCCGTTGATCGTGATCGTCAGTTGGGCCGTGTCGGTCAGACCGGCCGCGTCCCGCACCGTATAGGTGAAGGTGTCGGTCAGGGCCTGGCCGGTCGCCAGGGCCTGAACCGCGGCGTGGGTCTCGTTGACGGCGTAGCTGTAGCTGCCGTTGGCGTTGAGCACGAGCGTGCCATAGGCGCCGTTGAGCGGCGAACCCACTGTTCCCGCCGTGCCGCCGCCGGCTTCGGGGCCGGTGCGTTCGGCCGAGATGACCAGCACCGCATCGTCGATGTCGGTGTCGTTGGCCAGCACATTGCCCGTGGCTGCGGAGCCCGGGGTTCCGTTCTGGACGCCGCCAGCCTCGATAGCCGAGCCTGTGTCGTTGACGGCGACCGGACGGTCGTTGACCGGGTTGACGGTCAGATTGACCGTACTGCTGGCCGAACCGCCCTGGCCGTCGCTGATGATGTAGTCGAACGTCCGGGCGCCGTTGGCGTTGGCGGCGGGCGTATAGGTCAGCGTGCCGTTGCCGTTCAGGACCACGCGACCGCCGTCCGCCAGGGTCACCGAACCGCCGGCGGCGATCGCCGAACCATTGATGTGGGTGACCGTGCGGCTCGAACCGTCCACGTCCGTGTCATTGGCGCGCACGTCGAAGTTCACCGAAGTGTCCTCGTTCGTCGTGATCGAGTCGGGGTTCGCGACCGGCGCGTCGTTCACCGGGTTGACGGTGACATTGACCGTGCTGGCGGCCGAGCCGCCCTGGCCATCGTTGATCGTGTAGTTGAAGCTCTTGGCGCCGTTGGCGTTGCCCGCCGGCGTGTAGGTCAGCGTGCCGTTGGCGTTCATCGCCACCAGTCCGCCGTCCGCCAGGGTCACCGAACCGCCGGCGGCGATCGCCGAACCGTTGATGTGGGTGACCGTGCGGCTCGAACCGTCCACGTCCGTGTCGTTGGCGCGCACGTCGAAGGTGACGGGCGTGTCCTCGTTGGTCGTGGCTGTGTCAGCGTTGGCCACCGGCGCGTCATTCGTCCCGGTGACAGTGACCGTGACCGGCTGGGTGGCCGAGCCGCCCTGACCGTCCGAGATCACGACGTTGTAGGTCTGGGTCAGAACCTGACCCGCGGCCAGGAACTGGACGGCTGCGTTGTCGACCGCGAAATTCCAGTTGACCGAGCCGGCGCCGTCGCCTGCGCCGTTGTCGGCGACCGTCGTTGTGAAGGTTCCCAGATAGCCGGTTCCCGCAGCCGTAGAACTGACCGAATGGCCGTCGATCAGGTTGACGTCAGTGAAGGCGACCACACCCGCCGCCGTGACCTGGGCGTCCTCGACCGTCGCGCCGGCGAACACGCCGCCGGACACGATCGGCGCCAGGTTGCTGCCGGTGAGGGTGACGGTGACATTCTGGGTCGCCGTGCCGCCGTGGGCGTCGTTGACGGTGACGGCATAGACCTGTGTGCGGGTTTCGCCTGCGCCGAGGAACTGGACCGCGTCATTGGACACGTTGAAGGTCCAGGTCACATCGCCTTCGCCATCGCCGGAGCCGTCGTCATTGACATGGGCCGAAAGGCTGCCGAGGTAGTCTGAGCCTTGGGCCGCGACCGAGACCGTGTGCCCGTCAGCCAGGTCCACGTCGGCGAAGTTGATGACGCCCGTGTCGGAGATCAGGGTGGTCACGCCGCCCAGACCGCCGCCGGAGCCGCCCAGCAGGCCGTACTGGCCCGTCGAGTTGCGGACCGAGAGCTCCAGCGAGGCCTCTCCGCCGTTCTCGAAGAAGAACAGTTCGATCGTGTGATTGCCCGGCGACAGCGCGATGCTGCCCTCGAACGGCGACTCGGGGTGGTATCCGGCGTCCGCGATGACCAGCACGCCGTCGACCAGCAGGAAGACGCCGTCGTCGTTGAACGTCCGGAAGGTGTAGGTGTCTGCCGTCGTCACCGAGAACTGCGAGGTGATGCGGGCGAAGAAGACGTCATTGACGCCGCCCGTACCCGACTGACCCGCGGCGACAGCCGCCGGCCAGGGCGAGCTGCCGGGCAGTTCGCCCGAGAAGCCGCCGGGATCATCGGTGTAGTCGATGACGCTGGTCGTCGCCGTGTAGTTGGCCGGGTTGCTGGCGGCGTAGTTGCGCAGCGTATTCAGATCGTTCGACTGGAAGCCGGTGAACTGCTCGACCAGGAAGCTGATCGGCGCCGGAGGCGTGGCGGTGGCCGGATCGATCGGTTCGGCGGTGACGCCGCCCGAGGTGTCCGAACCGTCCGCGACGATGGTCGGGGCGTCGTTGGAGCCGGTCAGGACTACCGAGACGGTCTGATCGACCGTGCCGCCGTGGCCGTCGTCGATGGTGATGACGTAGCGCTGGGTGATCGTCTGACCGGCGGCCAGGTAGTCCAGTTCGCCGTCAGCCGCCGCGAAGGTCCAGTTGACCGTGTTGGTCGCTTGGTCGACGCCATCGATGGTCAGGCCGCCGACATAGCCGGATCCCTGGGCCGCGGCCGTGGCGGTGTGCGTGTCACTGAGGTCGACGTCGAAGAAGGCCGTCGAACTGCTGGCGGTCAGGCTCGCCGAGCCTTCGTTGGCGTCCCCGTCGGCCAGTTCCGCCAGCTGGACCGTCGCGCCCGTCGAACCGATGACGATCTCGTCCAGGAAGATGTAGTCGTTCTGCGGGGCGTCGAAGCGGACTTCGTCGACGTTGCCGAACGCAGAATCCAGCGTGACGACCTGATGTTGGCTGTTGACGTTGAAGGTCTGGGTCGCGACCAGAACGCCGTCCACATAGCCGTAGATGGTCGCGGTCGAGTTGGACGCGAAGTTGGCGACCGAGAAGCTGCGGATGCCGAAGTTGGCGCCATCCTGACGACTGATCGTGCCGTCCGAACCGCTGACCGACCAGTTGTTGTTGCCGTAGGTGTAGGCCATGCCGCCGCCATTGGCGCCATAGCCGTACGGGTAGTCGTAGAAGCCGTCGAAATCGAAGCCGTTCTCCTGGAACGACCAGTTCGTGCCGTCGTAAACGCTCGAGTCCTGGGAGTCGCTGAAGCTGAATACCTGGCTGGCGCTGCTGGTGACGGTCGGCGCATCGTTGGAGCCGGTGACGGTGATGGTGACCACCTGCTCGACCGTGCCGCCTTGCCCGTCGCTGATCGCGACGGTGTAGTTCTGGGTGCGGGTCTCCCCGGCGCCGAGGAAGTCGATGTCCGCGTCGTTGACCGCGAACGACCAGCCCACCGAGTTGCCGTCCTGGTCCACGCCCCCGAGGGTCAGAGAACCAAGATAGTCAACACCCTGCGGTGTGACGCTCGCGTTGTGGGTGTCGATCACATCGACATCCGCGAACGAGATGGAGCCGGTGGCGCCGAGCAGCACGGCATTCTCGCCCGCCGACAGGTCAGCCGTTTCGGTCACGCCGCCCGAAGCGACCGCCGCCGTGATCGTCGGCGCGTCGTTCGTACCCGTGATGGTCACGGTGACGGGCTGGTTGACCGTTGCGCCCTGCCCGTCGGAAACGGTGACGGTATACGTCTGGGTCACCGTTTCACCGGCGGCGAGATACTGGATCGCGGCGTTGTCGACCGCGAAGTTCCAGCTCACGGAGCCCGCGCCATCATTGGCGCCGTTGTCAGTCACGGTGGCGCTGAAGGTTCCGAGATAGCCGGGACTATCCGCGGCGCTCGACACCGTATGGGCGTCGCGCAGATCCACATCGGCGAAGGCGATCGCGCCCGAGGCGGCGACCACGCCGTCCTCGACCACGGCGCCGCTCGAAACGGCCGAGGTGATGGTCGGAGCGTCGTTCGTGCCCACGATGGTAATATTCACCAGCTGCTGGGTCGTGCCGCCATTGCCGTCGTCGATCGTGACGATGTAGCGCTGGAGCCGGCTCTGGCCAGCGGCCAGGAACTGCAGTTCGGCCTCGCTGGCGTTGAAGGTCCAGGAGACCTCGCCGCCGCCAGCGGCGGTCGCGGGTTCGCTGACCGAGGCGCTGAAGCTTCCGACATAGTCGGTTCCATCCGCAGCGCTGCTGACGCTGTGGCTGTCGATCAGGTCGACGTCGTCGAACGCGATGACGCCGGTCGCCGCGTGGACGACGTTCTCGATCACCTGGCCCGACGAGAAGGCCGTGGAAATGGTGGGACGGTCGTTTTCGCCCGTGATGGTGATCGTCACCGTGTCGCTGGCCGTGCCGCCCTGACCGTCGTTGACGGTCACGACATAGGACTGCGTCCGGGTTTCGCCCGCGGCCAGGAACTGGACGGCGGCGTTGGCGACCGAGAAGGTCCACTGGATCGAGCCGGCGCCGTCATTGGTGCTTGCGTTCGACACGATGGCGGTCAGACCGCCCAGATAGCCGCCGCCCTCGGCGACGACGCTGACCGTGTGGCCGTCGCGCAGATCGACGTCGGCGAACGTCATTGTGCCGGTGTCGGTCAGCTGAAGGTTCTGGCTATCCACGCTGACGTTCAGCGCATAGGTGCCGGCCGAGGACTGACCGAACTGATCGAAGTCCTTGACGACGATGTAGTAGGTTCCGCCCGAAGCGGCGACGAACTGCAGGAAGGAATCCTGGGTCGAGGTGGAGCCGCCGCCGCCCAGCGTGGTCGACGAGTCATCGTTGAAGTTCAGCAGATTGCCGGCGGCATCGTACAGGAAGACGAAGCTGTCCAGACCGCCGACGCCCGGGATGATGCCGGCGAAGTCGACGTCCAGAGTCAGGGTCTCGCCCGCCTGCAGGTCGATGCGGAACACGTCCTGGTCGGCGCTGGTGGAGATCGCGCCCTGGATCCGGACCGACGGATCGGTCGGGTCGGCCAGATTGGTGTTGCCGGCGTTGATGCGCATGTCGGCGCGGTTGATGACCTGGGCCGTGGCGAAGGCGTTGTTGGACTCAATGTCCGCCATGACAGGCGTGGTCGGGGCCTGGACGCCCGTGACGGGCTCGGCCTCGCTGACGCCCCCCTGCACGTCCGCCGTGGTGATGACCGGCGCGTCGTTCGTGCCCGTGATGGTCACTGTGACGGTCTGGTTGACCGTTCCGCCCTGACCATCGTCGACGGTGACGGTGTAGGTCTGGGTGACGACCTGGCCCGCGGCCAGGTACTGGATCGCCGCATTGTCGACGGCGAAGTCCCATGCAACTCCGCCCACGCCGTCGCCGGCGCCGTTGTCCGTGACATGGGCGTTGAACGTTCCGAGGTAACCCGGGCCATTGGCCGCGCTGGACACCGCATGGCTGTCGCGCAAGTCGATGTCGGCGAACGCGATGGCGCCCGAGGCGGCGACCACGCCATCCTCGACCACGGCGCCAGAAGCGACGGCGGCCGTGATTGTCGGGACGTCGTTCGTGCCCGTGATGGTGACGGTGACCGGCTGGCTGACCGAGCCGCCCTGCCCGTCATCGACGGTGACCGTGTAGCTCTGGGTCAGGGTCTCTCCAGCGGCCAGATACTGGATCGCTGCATTGTCGACTGCGAAATTCCAGGTCACCGAGCCGGCGCCGTCGTTTTCTCCGCTGTCGGTCACTGTCGTGGAGAAGGTTCCGAAATAGCCGGGAGCCGCCGCCGTGCTGGTGGCGGTGTGGGCGTCGCGCAGGTCGATATCGGCGAAGCCGATGGCGCCCGAGGCGGCGACAACGCCGTTCTCGACCACGGCGCCGCTCGACACGGCCGAGGTGATGGTCGGCGCGTCGTTCGTGCCCGTGATCGTGACGGTGACCGTCGCCGTGCGGACATCGCCGTCCGAGTCCGTGACCGTATAGGTGAAGGTGTCAGTCGCCGTCTGGCCCGCGGCCAGGAACTGCCAGTAGGTCGGGCTGGGCGTGTAGACGAAGCTGGCCGTGTCCGGCGTGCCGGGCGCGCCGCTGGTGCGGGTCAGGGTGACTGAACCATGAGCGGGCTGGGTGTTCGTCAGGTTCGCGATCAGGTCCGGCACGCTGTCGTTGGCCAGGACGTTCACCGAGACGCTGACGCTCTCTTCGCCGGCGGACATCACGTCATTGACCAGCGTCACATCCTGGTCGCGCGGGTCCATCGCGACACCGTCAACGGTGACCTGAAGCTTCTCGAATTTGGAAACTGTCAGGCCGAAGGAGAAGGTGAAATTGGCATTGGTGGCCTGACCGTTCACCGGGTTCGTGACCTGGGCGAGGAAGGTCAGGTAGCGGGCAAGGTCAGCCTGGACCATCGGGGTCTGCCATTCCGCCCGGGTCATCACCAGCCTGATGGTGTCTATGCCGGAGCCGCCGTCGTAGACATCGGTCGAACCAACGTTCTCGCCCAGCACATAGATGGCGGTATCGTCGCCTGCGTCGCCGCTCACGATGTCGTTGCCGGATCCGCCGTCAATGATGTCGTCGCCCGAACCGGCGTTGATGCGATCGTTTCCGCCCATCCCGTAGATGGTGTCGGCCCCGGAGCCCCCGTTCAGGTGCTCGCTGCCGGACGTGCCGGTGATGGTGTTCGAGCCGGAATTCGATTGCGTCGCCATTGTTCGCCCCGTGATTGATCTGCATCCGGGCGCAACGACAGGACAGCCGCCCGACCGCAAGAGGCCGAACAGGTCGGTTTCGTCGAAACCGATCCGCGTCTGACTTGAAATTCCCCACCCCGATTTCGCGCGCCGCATTCATTGCGATCACGCACCGGTGAGAGACCCGCGTTCAGCGGAGTCGTCACCAGCCGACAGGAAGTTAACGGCTCGTTAGCATTGCGATATGCCTGAGCGTCTCAATTTCAGTGGTCATCTATTGCAAAAGCTGACGATTTCGCGTCACGAGCGAGAAACATAGTCAACATAATTTCTTCGTCGGACAGCGTTCCATCGACGTTGAATTGCGCCCGCTTATCGATACAGGTCTGAGTCAGAAGTCGACATAACGGGAATCTGTGGCGTTCATGGCGTTGGGTAACAAGTCGTCCGGCCCGCCTCCCGCAGCGGGCTGGAGCATTTCGGCCAAGGACGTTCCGTCCGCTCTTGATTTCTACCTCAACGGGATCAGCGACTGGTACGGGGTGTCGGAGATCGACCACGGCCAGGCCTTCTTCACCGACAACATCGTCTATCAGTTCGGCCCGTATGTGCTCGGTCGGGGACGATCCGTCGGGCAGGTGCTCGTTCGCGGGCCGGGCGAGATACGGCGTTCGGGCCTGGACAGCGTGGCGCTCATGCTGGACCTCGCCGGCATGAAGGGAGACGCCGACGGCGTCGACATCAACACGCCCGCGGGGTCTTTCCATCTGCGCGACCTGGCGCGCCCTTCCGCGCTCAAGGTCGGCGCGGTAGACGCCGTGGTCCTGGCCATGCCGCGAGACGTGGCGCCGCGCTGGCTGGTCGACCGGAACTTTCACGGCCTGACCATCGACGGCACGTCCCGGCTCAGCCGGTTGCTGACCGGACAGCTGATCGCACTTCTCGAGTCAGCACCGTCTCTCACCGTCGAGGATGGCTTGGCGAGCATCGAGGCCGCCCTCGTGCTGGCAGGACGGGCCTTCACGGACACAGGCCGCCTCAGCACCGATCAGACTGCGGCGGTCTACCGGGGCTTGCGATCCTCGGCCGTCGCCCTGATCGATCGGGCGGTCCACGATCCTCATTTCACGATCGGGTCCCTCACCCACGCACTGGGTGTCTCCAGAGCCACCCTGTTCCGGGCCTTCGCCCTGTCCGGGGGCGTCCAGCTCTACATCAAGCATCGGCGGCTCGAGTTCGCGCGTGAGGCCTTGCTGGCGCGGGTCGGCCGACGGCCCACCATCGGCGAGATCGCGCACGCTCACGGCTTCGTCAGCGAGTCCCACTTCAGCCGGTCGTTCCGGGATCATTATGGTCAGGCGCCCGGCGCAGTTCAATCGCCGGGGCCATCTGCGCGGCCGGCCTCCGATCAGGCCGGCATCCGCTACGATCTGGTGCTGGGGTGGATGAGCGGAAGCGACGGCCCGCGGGGGCGGGCCGAGAATGCCTTGGCTATCGAAGACGATTTGTCGTCCGACTGACAGCAGCGCCTCGCACCCTCCGTACAGAGACGAACTTACCGGCGGGCCGACTCGCCGAGGGTCCCGGCGAGCAGATCGCCCCCCAGGGTTGCGCACCCGGGGGCGTCGCCCTGCCGCACCACGACCAGGTTGCGCGACGGGACGATCAGCAGCATCGGACCGCCGGCTCCCAACGCGGCGACGGTGTCGGGAGGCGCGGAAGGAAACCTGAGAGCGCGCCCCCGCCCGAACGCGTCAGCTCCTGGTCGGACGTTCGACCACCAGAGCAGGCCGTTGGAGGGGGTTCAGTTCCTGCGAGGGGCGAGGAGGGTCTGGAGGATGTCCGCGCCGACGAACCGGCGAGCGTTCCAGCCTCCGCCGCCCGCCTCCAATTTCCGTGTGTTGTCTGACCGGACCGGCCCGCGCCCCCACGCGAAGCGTCGGCGTCGGCTTGCAGATGCTCAGGAAGCCGGCGGCCATGAGGGTGGCCATCCGGTCCTTCACCGCGTCGAAGTCGTCGGAGTCGCACAGGCCTCCTGAGAGCCTGTTGGTCCGTCCGGTGCGCGCGAGCGTGAGCCTGTTGCCCGGGCGGTAATCGCGCCAGCGAATCGGAAGGGAGGCGGCCGAGGCCTGTCGCCTCCTTCAGCGCCTCACCGGCATCTGATCGATGCTCCTACAGGGCCAGGCGGCTCCGTTCTGCGGACGGGCGCTAAGCAGAGACAGGGCTGCGGCCCGTTTCGCCACCCGGCCGAGGTCGACGGCAGGGAAAGGCGAAGACAGGGAACGCCCACTATCGGTCAGACATGCTCCCGCCGCCGCGCATTGATCCAGCATTCCAAGTACGCGACCGACATCAGCACTGCGTGAATATTTATCTTCGGATCTGGAACCAAGTTTCTATCATGTCATTTATAAGTACAGGCGTCACAGTCGACGACCTTTTTATGCATTGTTAACTTTACGCTCAACTTGCTGGCTCGGCATTTTACCCTTCCCGGGTAGTATGCTTTCCCGGTCCGCGTTGAACCGACGGTAGCCAGGCTTCCTACGTGCGTGCCCTCCGCTGCGTGAGGGCCGGTACGCCCTAAATTCGCGGCGGCGCTTCGAGGTAGCTATGTTGAAATCCGGCTTGATAGCGGCTGCGCTATTGGCGTCGAGCCAAACTGCGTACGCCCAGCAACCCGCCGGGGGCGGGCAGCTGCAGCAAATTCCGCCGTCCGCTCTCCCGCAGCGACCGGGTCCCGACATCCGAATTGAACACCCCGACGCGCCGACCGACGCGGTGGCGGAAGGTGCGCGCATCCGCGTGAATTCCCTGCGCGTCAAGGGCGCGACGCTGTTCCCGGAAGACGAATTGATCGCGGCCGCGGGTTTCACCCCGGGGAGCGATCTGACCCTGCCCGAACTTCGCAATCTGGCGGCCGGTATTACGCGCTTCTACAACAGCCGCGGCTATGTGCTGGCCCAGGCCTATCTGCCGGCGCAGGACGTCCTCGAGGGGGCCGTGACCATCGCCGTGATCGAGGGCCGATACGGCGCGATCAACGTACGCAACCAGTCCGGCGTGTCCGACGATGTGGCCCGGCGCATAACGGCCGGCCTGAACACCGGCGATCCTGTCGCGATCGCCCCGCTTGAACGCAGGCTGCTGCTTCTCTCCGACATTCCGGGCGTGCTCGTTCATTCGACGCTGTCTCCGGGCGCCGAGGTCGGGGCCGCGGACCTGACCGTGGACCTGGCCCGGGCGCCCCGACTCTCGGGCAGCCTCGAGGCTGACAACGCCGGCAACCGATACACCGGCGCCTACCGGTTCGGCGGCTCGGTCAACTACGCCAATGCGACGGGGTTCGGCGACTTGCTGAGCCTGCGCCTGCTCGCTTCGACGAAGGGTCTGGCCTATGGGCGCGCGGCCTGGCAGGCGCCGTTGGGCGATGCGACGGTGGGCGTCGCCTATACGCACATGCAGTATGAGCTCGGCCGCGAGTTTCGGGCGCTCGACGCCGGCGGCACGGCGGACATCTTCAGCGTCTTCGCCAGCTATCCGCTGATCCGCTCCCGGACCGCGAACCTCTACGCCCTGGCCAGTCTGGACGCCAAATATCTGACGGACGAAATCGGCCTGGTTTCACAGGTGTCCGACAAGGAGATACAGGCCGTGACCCTCGGCCTGCGCGGCGACTCCCGCGACGCCTTCGGGGGCGGCGGCTGGAACGCCGGATCGCTGTCGTGGACGTCGGGCGATCTGAACATCGAAAGCCCGCTGGAGCGGGCCGCCGATGCGATGAGCGCGCGCTCGCAGGGCGGGTTCAACAAGCTCCAGTACGCCGTGTCGCGCCTTCAGGCGGTCAGCGGACCGCTGTCGGTCTACGGCGCCGTTCGCGGCCAGATCGCCACCGACAATCTGGACAGTTCCGAGAAGATGGAGCTGGGCGGCGCCTATGCGGTGCGCGCCTATCCGGAGGGCGAGGCCTATGGCGACGAAGGCTATGTCGCGACGATCGAGGCGCGCCTTGAACTGGACCGATGGACCGGCGCCCTGCCGGGCCGGTTCCAGCTGATCGGCTTCGTCGATGCGGGCGAGGTGGACTTCGCCCATGACCCCTGGTTCGCCGGACCCAATCACGCCCGACGCAGCGGCGGCGGCATCGGACTGAACTGGTTCGGCCCGCAGAACCTGATCGTCCGGGCGTCCTACGCCCGCAGGTTCAACGACCAGATATCGACCTCCGGACCCGACGAGACGGGCCGGGCCTGGTTCCAGATCGTCAAGTTGTTCTGATGACCGTCCCGACCTGCCCTCCTCCCGCGCTCCTCCTGACAAGGACGTTCTGATGACCAGACTCCAGCACATGACCGCCAGCGGCGCCGTACGGGCCGGGGCCCGGAGCCTGCGCCGTCGCAAGGGCGTGCTGTCCGCGTCAACCGCTCTGGCGGGCATCGCCGCCTACGCCGTGATCGGACTGACTGTGTCGCTTTCCGTGGGAACGACGGCCCGGGCCCAGACCCTGCCCACCGGCGGAACGGTCGTCGCCGGCGGCGCGACCATCACCACCGGCCCCGGCACGATGACGATCAACCAGTCCACCCAGAACACGGCCATCAACTGGCAGAGCTTCTCGATCGGTCAGGGCGGCAGCGTCGTCTTCGTGCAGCCGAACAGCAGCTCGATCGCGCTGAACCGGGTGCTGGGCGCGGACGCATCTTCGATCTTCGGCAGCCTGACCTCCAATGGCCAGGTGTTCCTGATCAATCCGAACGGCGTGCTGTTCGGACAGGGGTCCCAGGTCAATGTCGGCGGGCTGGTCGCGTCCACCCTGGGCATGACGGACGCGGACTTCATGGCGGGCGACTACAGATTCTCGGGCAGCGGCGGGTCAGTGCTCAACCAGGGCACGATCATCGCCAACGGCGGCTACGTCGCCCTGCTGGGGGGGACCGTCAGCAATGAGGGCCTGATCCAGGCCAATCTGGGCACGATCACCCTCGCCTCGGGCGAAGCCATCACACTCGACGTCGCGGGCGACGGACTGCTCAACGTCGCCGTGGACAGGGGTGCGGCCAACGCCCTGGTCCAGAACGGCGGCATCCTGCAGGCCGACGGGGGCCGGGTGCTGATGACCGCCCAGGGGGCGGGCGAGCTGCTGAGGACGGTGGTGAACAACACCGGCGTGATTCAGGCCCGCACCATCGGCGAGCGCAACGGCGTCATCCTGCTGATGGGCGACATGCAGAGCGGCACGGTAAGCGTCTCGGGCGTGCTCGACGCCAGCGCGCCTGACGGCGGCGACGGCGGCTTCATCGAAACATCCGCCCGGACCGTGAATGTCGCGACCGGGACCCGCGTCACGACCGAGGCGCCCTCGGGCGCCGCCGGGACATGGCTGATCGACCCGGCTGATTTCACGATCGGCGCCGGCGGCAATATTTCCGGAGCCACCCTGTCCGCCCAGTTGGTGACCACCAATGTCGTCATCAGCACGATGACCGGGCCGGGCGCCAGCCTCCCGGGCAATGGCGACATCCACGTCAATGACGCGATCGCCTGGACCGCCTCCTCCACCCCGACGACGCTGACGCTGAACGCCAACCGCGACGTCAACATCAATGCCGCGATCACGGCCACCAATGGCAACCTGGTGGCCTGTTGCGGGCGCGACGTGAACGTCAATGCGCCCATCACCACGGTGAACGGCAGCGTCCTGCTGAACGCGGGGCAGAATGTGAATGTCTTCCACGCGATCACCACGACCGATGGCAATATCGCGCTGTGCGCGGGGCACGACGTCCACATCGACGCCGCGGTCACTCTCACCCGGGGCAGCACCATTCCCGCCCAGAGCCTCGGTCTTCCGGTCGGCCTGACCCTGATCGCCGGCGCGGACGGAACGGGTCCGGGCGTGGGCGGCGGCACCATCATCTTCAGCCCCCTGGCGCCGCCGGTCACCGTCACGGTCGCCCCGGTGACGATCAACTACAATCCGGTCTCCTACGCCGCCCCGACGGACTTCAGCACCCGCTTCGTCCTGACCGAGGGCGCGGCGCTGACTCAACGGATGCTGCTCTTCCCGGACGGCAGCCGGGTGTTTGACGGTACGACGGCGGCGGTTCTCACCGGGTTCAGGACCACCGCGACGTCAGGCCTGCCGACCGGGGTGACCCTCGTGGCGGGGCCCGCCGCCAGCGCGACGTTCGATTCCGCGGCGGTCGGCGCCGATGTCGGCATCACCTACAGCGGCTACACACTGGCAGGCCCTGACGCTGGCCGGTATGCCCTGGCCGGATCCTGCTGCGTGGCGACCTTCCGGACACGGGGGACGATCACCGCGGCTCCCCCTCCGCCTCCGCCGCCGCCGCCTCCGCCTCCGCCTCCTCCCCCGCCGCCGCCGCCCGTGACTCCGCCGGTGACGCCGCCGGTCGTTCCGCCTGTCGCACCGCCGCCGGTGACGCCGCCCGGGACGCCTTCGCCGTTCGTGCCTTATCCGACGATCAACTATCCCGTCGTGACGCCGACGCCGGAGTTGCCCCTGGACCTCGTCGATCGGGGCGTCCGGATGCCGCCGTATGAGGCGACCCCTGTCTCTCCGCCCGCCGAGGAGGTGATTGCGCGCCCCGCCCCGCCCACGCGGATCGCGCCGCCCGTCCCGGTCTATGTTCCCAAGCAGGACCGCAACTGACCATGGCGTCCACACCTCCGAAATGCGCCGCGCATGCCACGTCCCGCGGGTTCACCCCCCGTTGGCCAGGGCTGTGCGTGGTCGGAGGCCTGGCCCTGGGCCTCGCCTTTCCGCATCCCGGCCAGGCGTCCGAGCGAGCCTGGTCGCCTGACGGGCGCGACGCCGTCGTCTCACCGGCGGCGAGCGAGATTGCGGCCTGGATCAGCGAGACCGCCGACAATCAGGGGCTGCCGTTCCTCATGGTGGACAAGGTCAATGCCCGGGTGCTCGCCTATGACGGCGACGGGCGGTTGCTGGGCTCAGCCCCCGTCCTGCTGGGCCTGTCGCGCGGCGACGTCTCCCCGCCGGGAATCGGCGACCGTCCGCTGTCCGCCATCGGTCCCGAAGACCGGATCACGCCGGCGGGACGCTTCCTCGCTTCGATGGGCGAGAACCTCGGCGGCAAGGGCATTCTGTGGATCGACTACGACGCCGCCCTCTCCCTGCATCCGGTCGTTACGACCCGGGCGGCTGACCGCCGGCTGGAGCGCCTCGGCACGGCGACCGCGCAGGACAACCGGATCTCGTACGGGTGCGTGAACGTGCCGGTGAAATTCTACGAAGAGATCGTGCAGCCCGCCTTCACCGGGACGACCGGGATCGTCTACATCCTGCCCGAGCACCGCTCGCTTGCAGAGGTGTTCTTCCCGGCTCCCGCCGTGGCCGAATCCGCGTCAGGCGAAGACAGTCCGTCGACGGACTGAAGCCGCCGCGATCTACTCGCGTCGGTCGCCCTCGCGTCGATCCTCGCCTCGCATCCCGCCGTTCAACATCATCAACTCAAGGCGGATTTCCACCAGTCTGAGCTCGATCGAGCCGAGCGCCAGCAGGAGAACCGACGTCACCAGCGCGGCGGCTTCAAATCCGACCGCGACGATGGTCGACGGCAGGTTCAGCATCTGCCCGCCCAGCAGCGTCAGGACGAACGCGGCCGTACTGAAGACGACGCCAAAGGCACCGACGGCCTTGAGCAGCGAGTTCCGCGGGGCGCCCTTGTTGATCCGGCTGCCGGGTTTGCGACGGTCCCGCGCCCGGCGGTCGCCTGACCTTTGACGCTTCTCCGATGGCGGCTCGTCGTCGATTCGATCCGCGATCACCTGGGCTTCAACAGACATGGCTTCCCTCCCTATTCGATCAGCCGCGCACCGCCGGCGCGCGGACCCACACCCTTCGGCACGGGAACGGTCGTCGCGTCGTAGTCGGCGTTGACGAACAGCGACGGCGCGCCGGTGAGTTGCAGGCTGCGCGCCACGATGACGGTCCAGGCGCTGTCACGCGCGACGTCAGCCCTGCCCTGGACAACCAGTCGGGCGGTCGGCACGTAGATCACGCCCAGCAGGCTGTCGACGTTGTCGCTGGAGATGATGAAGTCCTGCCTGTTGTCGCGCGTGGCGCCCATCACGATGCCCGCATAGGCGCCGCTCGTTCGTCCCGACAGGCTCACCAGCGCATTGTCGATGAACTGGAATCGGGACGCCGTGTCGAAGAACAGAACGACATCGTCGCCCTGCAGGCGAGCCCCGTCCTTGACGATCAGACTTCCACGACTGAACCAGTGCTCGCCGGGTTCAAGAACGACGGCGGCGGTTCCCGAGATTTCCAGACCGCCGCAATGGATGCCGGGCCGGATACGAGTGACGCCGACCGCGAGCTTGAGCGGCTCGAGCACCGCGCCGACGACACAGTCGGCCAGCCCGCTCCGATCGAGATCCAGCGCGGCGAAGGGATCGGCGATCCGGGCCGCGCCGGTTCCGGGCGTGGGACTGATCGCCCCGCTGGCCGAGGTGACGGCCTGAACGGCGGCCGCCGTGATGGAGCCGCCCTCGACCAGAATGTCCCGGTTGGAGTGCACCATGCAGGCCGGCGCCGCGATCCGGCCGGTATCCGTGATGTTCAGAACCCTGGCGTTGGTGTCCGCCGTGACCAGCACGCACAGGGGAACCAGGCCGAGCGATGTGGCCGTGGCGTCGCCCTGGAAATTCCATCCCCCCGGAGGAAGCAGATTGGCGAAGAATGACGGGCGGTGGCCCCGAAGAAGGACCCGGATCGCGCGCTGCCCGCCCTGGTCGACAACCTCGTAGGTTCCCTCGAAGCTCGGCCCCTCAGACCAGTCGCTCATGGCCCCGGCGACGAAGGAGGCGGCGCGTTCCTTGGCCGCAGCGCCGTCGGTGGCCAGGGCGAGGGAGGGCGCCCCGGCCAGGGCGGCTGCGTCGGCGATGCTCTGCAGGCGGACTTTTGCCGTGTGAACGGCGAACAGGTCGACGGCGCCGACTCCGAGCAGGATCACCGCAGGCCCGATGAAGGCGAAGGCGAGGGCGATATTGCCTCGTGTGTCCGAGCGAAGCAGGCGGACGTGAATCCCCAGCCTGATCAGAAGACGCGCCACGGCCCTCATGCGGCCCGGTCCTTGCCGGAGTCGTGGACGGCGCCGCTGCGCTCCGCCCGGGAAGCGCGGAGGACATAGAGTATCTGATACGTCAGCAGCCGCCAGTTCAGGGGTTTGGTGACGAAGGACGTCGCTCCCAGCCGGAAGGCCCTATCAATGGCCTCGACGTCTTCCCGCCCTGTCTGAACGATGACGGCGATGTCCCGGGTTCGCGGATTGGCCCTGATGGCGGCGAGGGTGTCGAACCCGTCCATGACCGGCATCTCGAGATCAAGAAGAACGACGTCGTAGTCCTCCTTCAGCCGCTCCAACGCGTCCGCTCCGTGAACGGCGACATCGATACGGGCTTTCGGGGACGCGAGATTTACCTGGGCGAACTCGCGCAGAATGGGGTCGTCATCCACAAACAGGATCCGTGCGGACTCATCAAGGACGTAGAAAAAGTCGCCCACTACTCAACCCTTCGGGCCTTACGGGCCCCGCCGGACAGTCCCGACGACAGAAGCTTAAGGGAAGAGTCATTAAGCGTCCGTATCCTGAGACAAATCGGCAATCCGGGTGCTCGAAGTTGCTAAGTTCGAAGCCATATCGAAGCGGATCCATCCGCCGAAAGCTGATCGGGCTGGTGCTGTCCTCGCTTCTGACGACTTGCATCGTTACGGCAACGTTTGCGGTATGGCTTGACGCCCGGGATCAGTCCGCGCTCGAGACCCAGAGGCTGACGCAAACGGCGCGCGTCATCGCTTCGCTCGCGGCCGACCCCGTTCGTTCGGGAGATTCCTCGGGGGCCTTCACCGCCATCAGATCCATCGGCCAGATGCCGGACATCACCTATGCCCGCATCACCGGAACCGGGGGGCGCCTGCTGGCCGAGACGGGAGGCGGCGTCCGCCTGACGTCCGACGCCACGATCGGGCGGAGCGGCGCGGCGTCCTTCTGGTCCGTCCTGAGAAGCGGCACGCTTCAGGCGACAGCGCCCGTGATGAGCCAGGGCGCCCAGGTGGGGGAGATCACCCTTCTGAGCCAGGCGCCGGGACTCAAGTCCCGCATTCTCGCCGCGGTCCTGACCAGCCTCGCCGGCGCCGCGGTTGCGCTTCTGGCGGGACTGATGATCGCGCTCCGGCTGGCGCGCCGGATAAGCACCCCGATCGTACAACTGGCCGCCTTCACCAGCGACGTCCGGCACTCCGGCGATTTCGCGCGGTCGCCGGAAATCGCGGCCGACGGCGAGGTGGGCGAACTGGTGTCGGGCGTGCGGGCGATGATGGAGGATATCCGGGTCCGGGACGACCGCATTGCCGCTCACGTCGCCGGCCTCGAACAGGAGGTATCGGCCCGAACCGCAGAGCTTCGGGTGGCCAAGGAGACGGCCGAGGCGGCGACCGCGGCCAAGTCCGACTTCCTGGCGGTCATGAGCCACGAAATCCGGACGCCCATGAATGGCATCCTCGCCCTGAGCGAACTCCTCTCCGGCTCAGACCTCGCGCCTCGCCAGCGCAGGTACGCGGACGTCATCGCCAAGTCGGGCAAGTCGCTGCTGGCGATCATCAATGACATCCTCGACTTCTCCAAGGTGGAGGCGGGCAAACTCGATCTTGAAGATGTCGAGTTTGATCTCACGGAGGCCGCGGAGGACGTGGCCGGCCTGTTCACCGAGCGCGCCCGTGAAAAGCGGCTCGATCTGGCTGTCTATGTCGATCCCGCCCTGCCCCGTGTCTGCGGCGATCCGACCCGGCTCCGGCAGATCCTCGGCAACCTCACCAACAATGCGATCAAGTTCACCGAGAGCGGAGGCGTTCTGATCACGATCGAGGCGGACAGCGAACGGCCGGAGGGGTACGTCCTGGGGGTCCTCGACACCGGTCCCGGGATACCGGAGGACAAGCTGCCGGACCTTTTCCAGGCCTTTTCGCAGGCCGACCAGAGCACGACCCGAAAGCACGGCGGTACCGGCCTCGGGCTGACGATTTGCGACCGCCTTGTTCAGGCCATGGACGGCGAATGGCGTCTGCGCAGCCGCCTTGGCGAGGGCTCGCTGTTCGCCTTCGCCGTGTCGCTGCGGACGGCCCCGGGCAGCGTCGGTCTCGCGGCGGAACCGACCGCCATGTCGGCCTCCGTCGAGGGCGTAGGGCCCATGTCCGAACGCGCCTTGCGCCGCTACCTGGCGGATTTCGGCATCGGCGCGGCTCCGGCCGGACAGGCGACAGAGGCGGCGTTCCACGGACCGGATCAACCGGTCCTGGGCGTCCCGACCGTCGTGGTCGCCGGGGGCGACGTTCAGGCTCCCCCGGGAACGTGTGTCCTGCAGACCCCGATCCGCCGGAGCGAAATCGAGGCGATCGCGCGCCAGCTGCGCGCAGGTCAGCCGCTGGCCGTGCCGCAAGGCAGAGGCGGCGATTTCCAGTCGGTCCAGTTCCCCGGCGTCCGGGTTCTGGTGGTCGACGATTCCGAGGTGAACCGTGAGGTCGCCGGCGAGGCGCTGGACCGGCTGGGAGCCTCCGTAACGCTCGCTGAAGACGGGCTTCAGGCGGTGGAGCGCCTCAGGACCGAAAGCTACGATCTGGTCCTGATGGATGGCTCGATGCCCAATCTCGACGGGTTCGAGGCGACGATGATCATTCGGGCCGAAGAGGCGGCCCGGAACCGTCCGAGATCGACGATCCTGGCCCTGACCGCTCACGTGGTCGGAACCGCGGCCGGCGCCTGGGAGGCCGCGGGCATGGACGGGGTGATCTACAAGCCGTTCACCATGGGCGACCTCGCCGACGCTCTTGGCGCTCATTGCCCCGAATTCGCGCAACGCGGGGAAACCGCCCCGGCGGTGGAGACCATAGCGGCTGTGGACACAGGCCTTTTCGACCCCGTCGTTCAGGCTGAGCTGCAGGCCATGGCCCTCAACGGCCGGCCCGATTTCGTCGCCAAGGTCGAGGGCCTCTATGCGACCAATGCACCCCTGCGTCTGTCCGACCTCCGGCAAGCGGTCGAGACCGGGAACACCGACGAAGCCGCGCGCGCCGCGCACGCCCTCAAATCGATGAGCCTGAGCCTGGGCGCGGCAGCGGTGGCAAAGGCGGCGGCCTCGGTGGAGAATGCGGCGCGTGGGGGGAACGGCGCCCGCCTGGACGTCGACGCCCTTGCCCTGGTGCTGGATCAAACATTGTCCAGTATCGCCGCGCGCTCCTCGGAGCCCCCGGCGTCGGATTCGAAGTCCGCGACCGTGGAGGAGGATCTGGCGGCCGCCCTGGAGGGCGGGCATCTGAGGCTCGTTTATCAACCCATGATGGATCGGGACGGGGCCTTCGCCGGCAAGGTCGAGGCCCTCGTCCGCTGGACCTGCCCCGAGCGAGGCGTGCGGAGTCCGGATGAGTTCATACCCGCCCTTGAAGCCGCCGGCGCGATCAGGCGGCTGACGGATTTCGTCATGGAAAGGGCGATGCAGGAGGGCGTGGCGCGACGGGACCTCCGAATTTCGGTCAACGCGTCCGCGGACGAGTTTCAGTGCGATGATTTTGCGGACCGGGTCGCCAGGGCCGCCGCGCGGACAGACTACCCGCTCGAGCAAATCGAGATCGAGGTCACCGAAACCGCGATCCTCGACATTGAACGGGCGCGACCGACCCTCGAGCGGCTCGAAACCATGGGGGTGGGGGTCGCGCTGGATGACTTCGGTTCCGGGTACACCAGCCTTCACGCGCTGAGACGTCTCCAGTTCGCCACGCTGAAGATCGACAGAAGCTTTATCACACGGTGTTGCGAGGACACCGCGTCGGCCGCCATCATCCATGCCGTGATCGGCGTTGGTCGGGCCCTGGGCATGAAAATCGTCTGCGAGGGCGTGGAGACCGAAGAGCAGTTCCGGTTCCTGCGGACCGCCGGCGTCCACTATATTCAGGGCTACTACTACCGCCGTCCCTGCGACTTCCAGGACCTTCCCGTTTCCGAAGTCAGGGCTGCCGCCTGATGTGCGTTCCCGCCCCCCGACCTGTCAGTAAAGGAGTCTCGCAATGTCCATGATCCTCGTCGTTGACGACGACCCGACCGTCCGCATGATCGCGGCCGAAATTCTGACGACTGCGGGGCACCAGGTAATCGAGGCGGCAGACGGCGACGAAGCCCTCACGCTGGTCGCCGCGAACGCCTTTGACCTCGTCGTTCTGGACATGCTCATGCCCAACAAGGACGGGCTGGAAACGATCGTCGAGCTGCGGCGCGCCCGGCCGCAGATACGAATCCTGGCGATCTCGTCAGGCGGACGCATGGACGCGAGCCAACTGTTGCGCATGGCGCTGGTGTTCGGGGCCGACGAAACCATGGCCAAGCCCCTGCGCAGCGAGGCCTTCAGTGAAGCCGTCTCGCGCCTGCTTTCCAGGGCGGGCGTCGAGCCCGATCCCAAGAGCGTGGCCGCTGAACTGTCGGCGGCCCCCGGCGTTCGCGGGCGTTCGTTCTGATCGACCCGTCCCGGCGACGGGAGCGATAACGCAGCGGGGCCGCCCTCAGACGGTCCGACGGTCCTTCAACAGGATCATCAGATAGCGGACCCCGTTGGCCGCCGCCGGCGGGAGGCGGTCGGCGCGCATATTGACCTCCGCCGGCGCCTTCTGACGCCGTTCCCGACGCTGACTTCGCGCCGCGACCCGCTTTCGGTCACGACGGATTTCACCACCCGTCAAGGATCTCATCGCAGGTGGCCGTTTCGATCTGCTGGCCATACCGGTCGTGATAGAGGCTGACCGTCGCGTCGTGGGTTTCGTTCGAGGAACTGCACAGGGCGTCCACGGCGATGACGACCCGATAGCCCAGGTCCACCGCGCCCAGGACCGTCGCCAGCACGCAAACATCCGTTTCACCCCCGCTGACGACCAGGGTGTCCGCGCCGCGCTCGCGCAGCAGTCCTTGCAGGTCGCCGCTGAGCCATGGCGAATACACACGCTTGTCGAAGACGAGGGCGGGCGGCGTGAAAAGCGCCAGCTCGGGGACCAGATCGACCAGGCCCGGCTCCAGGGCCTCCAGCGTCATCGACGACCAGCGCTCGTAATACCCGCGCCAGGTTCCGACGCCCTCCCCCGGCCGCGCCGCCGGGATGAAGCGGGTGAAGCAGGTCCGTTCCGGTCCATGCTCGCACAACCGCACGACCTCGGGCAGGACACGGCGGATCCACGGAGTCCGCCATGCTGTCTCCTCGGCAAACAGGCGCTGCATGTCCACGCACAGGTGAACCGCCGAACTCGGTATGGCTCCTTGGGTCAGTCCGGTTGTCTCCGCCATGGGCGCTCAACGCCGCATGACGGGGCGGGTTTCCATGGCGGAGTCTCAGGTCCCCGGCTGGACGTAGGGGGTCAGGGCGAAGAAGCGGCGTTCGGCTCCGCGGGGATCGTTCTCGAGACGGGCCTCGACATCGAGCACCATGGTTTCGCGATCCGTAAGCCCGTAGGGGCGCCAGGCGGGGAGTCCGGGATGGTTCGGATCGCCAGAGCGGGCGAAGGCGATGAAGGCGTCGCTGAGGCGGTCGGCGACCGTCTGCGCGTCGACGCCCGCGACCCGCGATCCGGCCGCGGCGACGTTGTCGAACGCCAGGGGGATGTCCACCGTGTGGAACGCCTGCTGCTGAACTGCGGCATCGGCCTGATCACCCCGCCCGTGGGGTCCGTGCTGTTCGTCGGCAGCGCCATCGGGGGCATACCGATGACCCGGGCGCTGAAAACGATCTGGCCGTTCTGGCTGGCCTGCGCGACTGTGTTGATGCTCGTCACCTTCGTCCCGGCCCTGTCGCTCTGGCTTCCGGCCATGATGAAATAGGCCGGGAGCCGCCCGGTCCGGCCAGCCGTCGGTCGATCGGAAGTTGCCGTTGGACGGACGGCGGCCACACCGGCTATCTGCATGCATCAACCCATGCCGGGCCAACCGCCGGAGCGACCTCATGAGCGCGTCCTCGATCTCCGCTCGCGACGGCTGGCGCTTCTGGATCGATCGCGGCGGAACCTTCACCGACATCGTCGCCCGCGCGCCGGGCGGACGACTCGAGACCCGCAAACTGCTGTCCGACAATCCGGAGCAGTATGCCGACGCCGCGGTCGAGGGCGTGCGCCGCATCCTGGACGCCGCGCCGGGGCCGCTGCCCGAGGGCCGCGTCGACGCCATCCGCATGGGCACAACGGTGGCGACCAACGCCCTGCTGGAACGCAAGGGCGAGCCGACGCTGCTGGCCATCACGCAAGGCTTCGGCGACGCCCTGCGCATCGGCTGGCAGAGCCGGCCCGACATCTTCGCCCGCCATATCGTGCTCAACGAACAGCTCTACGACCGGGTCGTCGAGATCGGCGAACGCGTCCGCGCCGACGGAACGGTCGAACAGGCGCTGGACGAGGACCGGGCCCGCGCCGACCTGACGGCGGCTCATGCGGCCGGCCTGCGGGCCGTCGCCATTGTGCTGATGCACGGCTGGCGCTTCACCGATCACGAGACCCGGCTGGCGGAGATCGCGCGCGAGGTCGGGTTCGAACAGGTCTCGGTCAGCCATGAGGTCGGGGCCCTGATCAAGCTGATCGGGCGCGGCGACACCACCGTGGCGGACGCCTATCTGTCGCCGATCCTGCGCGCCTATGTCGACCGCGTCGGCGCCAATCTGGGCGAGGCGACGCCGTTGTTGTTCATGCAGTCCAGCGGCGGGCTGACGGCCGCCGGCGCCTTCCGGGGCAAGGACGCCATCCTGTCCGGACCCGCGGGCGGCGTGGTCGGCATGGCCGAGACGGCCGCCGCCGCGGGCTTCGACCGGGTCATCGGCTTCGACATGGGCGGCACCTCGACCGACGTGTCGCATTTCGCCGGCGACTATGAGCGGACCTCGGACGCCGTCGTGGCCGGGGTCCGGCTGCGCGCGCCCATGCTGAGCATCCATACCGTGGCCGCGGGCGGCGGGTCGATCTGCCGCTTCGACGGGTCGCGCTTGCGGGTCGGTCCCGAGTCTGCCGGCGCCGTGCCCGGTCCGGCTGCCTACCGCCGCGGCGGCCCGCTGACGGTGACCGACTGCAACGTCATGCTGGGAAAGCTGCGGCCCGATCAGTTCCCCGCCGTGTTCGGACCGGACGGGGACCAGCCACTGGACGCCGATGCGGTGCGGGAAAAATTCGAGACGCTGGCCGCCGAGGTCGCGCGCGCCACGGGCCGCGATACGACGCCGGAAACCCTGGCAGAGGGGTTCGTCACCATCGCCGTGCAGAACATGGCCGAGGCGATCAAGTCGGTTTCGATCCAGCGCGGCTATGACGTGACCCGCTATGTGCTGAACTGTTTCGGCGGCGCCGGGGGCCAGCACGCCTGCCTCGTGGCGGACGCGCTGGGGATGACGCGGGTCATGCTGCATCCCTTCGCCGGGGTGCTGTCGGCCTACGGCATGGGCCTGGCCGACGTGCGGGCTATACGCCAGGCCACCGTGGCGGCCCCGCTGGAGCCGGCCGGCGATGCGGCCCTGAGCGAGCGGGCCGAGGCCCTGAGCGCCGACGCGCGCGGCCTGCTGACCGCGCAGGGCTTCGCCGACGGCTTGACCACCACCGTCGTGCGCGCCGAGATCAAATTCGCCGGGTCGGACACGCCGCTGTCCGTGCCGTTCGGGCCTGCCGACGGGATGTGGGCGGCGTTCGAGGCCCTGCATCGCCAGCGCTTCGGCTTCTTCGCCGAGGACAAGGCGCTGGTGGTCGAGACGCTGGAAGCCGAGGCCGTCGCGGCATCGGATCAGGCCGCGTCGACGCCCTTCGCAGGAGGATCGGACGGGGCGCCATCCGCCGTCGCCCGCGTGCCCGTGCGGATGGCGGGAGTCGACCGCGACACGCCCGTCTACCGCCGCGACGCCTTCGGACCGGGGGCCTCGGTCGATGGTCCGGCCGTCATCCTCGAGGACACCGGCACGACGGTGCTGGAGCCCGGCTGGCGCGCCACGGCGGACGAGGCGCTGAACCTGATCCTCGCCCGCGTGACCGCCCTGCCCGCCCGCACGGCGCTGGGCACGGACGCCGATCCGATCATGCTCGAGGTGTTCAACAGCCGCTTCATGGCGGCGGCCGAACAGATGGGCGAGGCGCTGCGGGCCACGGCCTATTCGGTCAACATCAAGGAACGGCTCGACTTCTCCTGCGCCGTGTTCGACGCGACCGGCGCCCTGATCGCCAATGCGCCGCACATCCCGGTCCATCTGGGCTCGATGGGCGAGAGCATCCGCACCGTGATCCGTTCGCGAGGCGATGCGGCCGACGGCCGGGGCCTGCTGCGCGGCGACGTCTACATGCTGAACGCCCCCTACAACGGCGGCACCCACCTGCCCGACATCACCGTCATCATGCCGGTCTTCCTGGGGGCCGACGACGCACCCGCCTTCTTCGTCGCCGCCCGGGGCCATCACGCCGACGTGGGAGGAACCACCCCCGGATCGATGCCGCCCTCGTCGAGGACGGTCGAGGACGAGGGCGTGCTGATCGACGACTTCCTGCTGATCGACGCCGGCCGGTTGAGGGACGCCGAAACGCGGGCCCTGTTCGCCTCGGGCCGCCATCCGTCGCGCAACGTCGGGCAGAACATGGCCGACCTGAAGGCCCAGGTCGCATCCTGCGCGCGGGGCGCCGACGAGCTGACGCGCATGGTCGCCGAGTTCGGGCGCGAGGTGGTCGCCGCCTATATGGGCCACATCCAGGATAACGCCGAGGAAGCGGTCCGACGCGCCATCGCCGCCCTGAAGCCGGGCGTCTTCGAACTGGAAATGGACGACGGGGCGGTCATCCGGGTGCGCATCGATGTGGACCCGGCGGCCCGCAGCGCCGTCGTCGACTTCACCGGGACCAGCGACCAGCGGCCGAACAATTTCAACGCGCCCCTGTCGATCACCCGGGCCGCCACCCTCTATGTGTTCCGCACCCTGGTGGACGACGCCATCCCGCTGAACGAGGGCTGTCTGAAGCCGATCCGGCTGATCGTGCCGGAAGGGTCGATGCTGAACCCCCGCTATCCCGCCGCCGTCGTCGCCGGAAACGTCGAGACCAGCCAGGCCGTGGTCGACTGCCTGTACGGCGCGCTGGGCGTACTGGCCGCCAGCCAGGGGACGATGAACAATTTCACCTTCGGCGACGACGCCCGGCAGTATTACGAGACCATCGCCGGGGGCTCCGGCGCCGGCCCCGGCTTCGACGGCGCCTCGGCGGTGCAGACGCATATGACCAACAGCCGCCTGACCGATCCGGAGGTGCTGGAGACCCGCTTCCCGGTCCTGCTCGAAGAGTTCTCGATCCGCCGCGGCTCGGGCGGAGACGGCGCGAACCGGGGCGGCGACGGGGCGGTGCGACGGGTGCGGTTCCTCGAGCCCCTGACGGCGGCGATCCTGTCCAACCATCGCCGCACGGCGCCCTTCGGCGCGGCCGGGGGCGAGAACGGGGCGATGGGCGTCAACCGCATCGAACGGGCCGACGGCGGGCGCGAGGCCCTGGGCTCGACCGCCGAGGTTCGCATGGGTGTCGGGGACGTCTTCGTCATCGAGACCCCGGGCGGCGGCGGGTACGGGCCGAAAAAAGCTTCCTGAACGGCGCAATCGGCGCAACCATCCACGGAGGGGGAGAATCCGAATGCTTGTGCTTCTGGGGATCGCGGTCGTCGTGCTGGGCTTCATCGCCCGCATCAATCCGCTGCTGGTCATATTGCTCGCCGCCATCGTTACGGGGGTGGCGGCGGCGGTCGCGCCGGGCGTCGACGCCCGCGCGCTGGGGCGGGCGGCGATCGACACGCTCGCGGCGTTCGGCGACGCCTTCAACGACAACCGCTATTTCCACATCACCTGGCTGGTCCTGCCCGTCATCGGCCTGCTGGAGCGCGCCGGGCTGCAGGAGCGGGCCCGGCTGCTGATCGCGCAAGTCAGGGCCGCGACGGCGGGGCGGCTGCTGATCAGCTATCTCGTGGTGCGCCAGGCGACGTCGGCCCTCGGCCTGACCTCGCTGGGCGGCCACCCGCAGATGGTCCGGCCTCTGGTGGCGCCGATGGCCGAGGGCGCGGCCGAGGTCCAGGCGGGCGGAACGCTGCCGGACGCGCTGCGCTTCCGCATCCGCGCCATGTCCGCCGCGACCGACAACATCGGCCTGTTCTTCGGCGAGGACATCTTCATCGCCATCGGCTCCATCGTCCTGATGGTCGGCTTCCTCGAACAGGCCGGGATCATCGTCGAGCCCCTGCAGATGTCGGTCTGGGCCATCCCGACGGCCATCGCCGCCTTCGCCGTCCACGGCGCCCGGCTGCTGCTGTTCGACCGCTCGGTGAAGCGTGACATCGCGACGGCCGCCGAGACCGGAGCGGCGCAATGATCACCCTGGACCACGCCTATGTGCTGGTGGGGTTGATGTTCGGCGCCTTCGCCGTGCTGACGCTCGGCGACCGGGCGCATCCCACGCGCATCCGCAGCGCCGTCTTCTGGGGTCTGGTCGCGGGGTCGATGCTGTTCGGTTCGTGGCTGGGCGGGCTGGGGAACGGCGTGCTGGTGCTGGCCCTCGTGGCCGTCGGGGGGCTGAAGAAGCTGGGCGTCGGACATCCGCCGACCACCACGCTGGAAGAGCGGCGCGAGGGCGCCCTGCTTCGCGGCAACGCCCTGTTTATTCCCGCCCTGATCGTGCCGCTGGTCGCGGTCGGAGGCACCCTGGCGGCCAAGCATACGGGCGCGGGCGCGTGGCTGCTTTCGTCGACCCAGACGACGCTGATCGCGCTGGGCCTGGGCTGCATCATCGCCCTGTTCGCCGCCATGGCCTGGCTGCGGCCGCCGGTGATGGCGCCGGTGCAGGAAGGGCGGCGACTGATGGACTCCATCGGCTGGGCCGCCCTGCTGCCGCAGATGCTGGCCTCGCTGGGGGCCGTGTTCCTCGCCTCCGACGTGGGCGGCGTGGTGGGCCAGATGGTCAGCCAGGCCGTGCCCCTGACCTCGCCGCTGCTGGCGGTCGTCGTCTACTGCCTCGGCATGGCGCTGTTCACCGTCATCATGGGCAACGCCTTCGCCGCCTTCCCGGTGATGACCGCCGCCATCGGCCTGCCGTTCGTGGTCGTCCAGTTCGGCGGCAATCCCGCCATCGTCTGCGCCATCGGCATGCTGGCCGGCTTCTGCGGCACGCTGATGACGCCCATGGCGGCCAATTTCAACGTCGTGCCGGCCAACCTGCTGGAGCTGCCCGACCGCGACTCGGCCCTGAACGGGGTGATCCGGGCGCAGATCCCCACCGCCCTGATCCTGCTGGGGATCAACATGGCGCTGATGTACGCCTTCGCCTTCAGGTTCTGAACATGACCCACAGCCTCGACGCCGCCACCGCCTCCCGCTTCGCCTCGGCGGCGCTGGGTCATGTCGCCCGCGAATATCCGAACAAGATGGACCACGTCCTCGCCGGACCCGGCGACGTCGAGGGACCGAGGGCGCTGCACCCGATCTTCTTCGGCAGCTTCGACTGGCATTCCTGCGTCCACGGCTGGTGGACGTTGTTCACGCTGCTGCGGCTGCACCCCGACATGCCGGAAGCGGCGCGGATCCGGGCGCTGGCCGACGAGCTGTTCACGCCGGAAAACGTGGCGGCCGAAACCGCCTACCTGCAGCGCCCGGAAAGCCGCGGGTTCGAGCGGCCCTATGGCTGGGCGTGGCTGCTGATGCTGGCGGCGGAGCTGGAGCGGCACGGGGACAGGCGGGCCGATGCCCTGCGCCCGCTGACGCTGGCCCTCGCCGGGCGGTTCACCGAGTTCCTGCCGCTGGCCGACTATCCGGTCCGGGTCGGAACCCATTACAACACCGCCTTCGCCCTGAGACTGACGCTCGACTACGCCGAGGCCGTCGGCGACGCCGTCCTGGCCGCGCTGTGCCGCGAGCGGGCCGTGCGCTGGCATTCCGGCGACCGCGACTGTCAGGCGTGGGAGCCGTCGCAGGACGAGTTCCTGTCGCCGGCCCTGATGGAAGCCGTGCTGATGCGACGGGTGATGACGGGGGACGCCTTCGCCGCGTGGTTCGACGCCTTCCTGCCCCGGCTTGAGCGGCGCGAGCCCGCGACCCTGTTCCAGCCCGCCGGCGTCAGCGACCGGTCCGACGGCAAGATCGCCCATCTGGACGGCCTCAATCTGAGCCGGGCCTGGTGCTGGCGCGAGATCGCCTCCGCGCTGGACGCCGGCGATCCCCGGCGCGCCCTGGCGACTGAAGCCGCACGCATGCATCTGGGCGCCGCCCTGCCCCATGTGACCGGCGACTATATGGGCGAGCACTGGCTGGCCAGCTTCGCCCTGCTGGCCCTGCTGGCCGGCGAGTAGACGGGACGCCGCGGCGACCGGACTAGCGAACGGCGGCGTAGCTGGTGGCGGCGTCGCGATAGCGGGCGTGCTCCCGGGCCGTCATGCAGCGCGGCGTGCTCCACGCCGGATCGGAGCCCCGGACCGACAGCGCCTCACGGGCCGTGACGAAAACCGGAGGAGCGCCGTGTTCGCGGGTGAAGGCGCGGCGGGTCGCGGCGTCCGTGCCGCAGATCACAACGGCGCGCGCCGGGGCCCTGGCGGCCGGCTGATCGAGGTCGGACGCGCTGACCAGTCCGGCGGGAAGAATCGCCGCCGCGGCGAAGGCGGCAAGGCCGACAAGGGGGGCGAAAGCGCGCATTCCAGTCTCTCCCGATGGCCTGAAACAGTCAGGACCCGGAGGAATAATGCGCTCTTTCTTCGCATTGTAAAGATTATGCGACGGTTAGAAGTATGAAGTTTGACAGTTTCCCCGCCTGCGGACGTTACAGCGCCGCCTGTCAGGCCATGCAGGCTCCCGCGGACAAGGCGCCCTCGACGTTCAGGGTGGCGTCGGCGTTCTTGACCACGCCGAGGCTGCACACGGTCAGGCGGTGGTCGGTTTCGAGCGCCGCCAGCCATGCGAACAGAGGTCCGGAGCGGACGCGGGCCAGTTGGAAGCCCAACTGGCCGGACGGGCTCATGACGGTGACCACCTCCAGCCCCGCGGCTGCGGCGGTGCGACGGATCAGGGGATCCAGACCCTCGACCGGGGGCCGGGCCGGGGCGCGGAGCGGACCAAGGGCCGCGACCGCGGCGCGCACCTCGGCGAGCGTTTCGGACGAGGCGGCGGCGCGGTCGGCGGCGGCGCGTCTCCAGGCCAGGACCGGCTGCACCACCCCGAGCCAGATGATCGTGGCGGTCAGCAACCCGGCCATGACCATCAGCATTCGGCGCTCGCGCAGGGTGCGGCCGCTGAACCAGAACGCGAGGGGCCCTGTGAACCGGGTCATCGGGCGCTTCCGATCGTGATGTCGCTGACGATGCGGCCGCGGTCATCGAGGGTGCCGGTTTCGGTGATCTCCAGGCCATGGGCGCGCATGGCCCGGCCGATGGCCTGCATGTCCTGATAGTCGGCATGGGTGACGCTGGCCTTCATGCCGGCGGCGGGATCGACGATCAGAAGGTCCAATTCGGCGCCCTCGACGCCCTCGACGGCCGCGAACAGGGCCGCGGCCGCGCCGACGACCCCGCCGGGCGGAGGGGCGGCGCGGACCCGCTGGCGCAGGGCCTCGACCGGATCGGGACGGGCTGCGAGATCGGGGGCGACGCTGGCGATCCCGGCGCGGGCCTGCTCAGCGGCCTTGCGAGCGTCGATGTCATCCCGGGCGGCCGCGGCGCCGACCAGCACGAGGGGGGAGACGGCCAGCAGGCCGGCGAGAGCCGAAGCCAGGGCCCAACCGCGCCGGGCCGTTCCGCGGGCCCGGTCCTGCGAGGACAGGAGGTTGACGAGCGGCGACAGGGCGGCGTCGATCAGGGCGCGCTCGACCGCGCCGGCGTCCGCGATCGGCTCGACCCGACGCGCGCCGGCGACCAGCTCGACCAGATCGGGCTGGACGCTCGCGGCGAAACCCCGCCCCCGCAACGCCGTGGACGGTCCGAAGGCGACGGCGTTGAGGCGGCCGTCCTCGTCGGGCTCGGGCACGGTCAGTGCGTCGGGGACGATGGCGTCGGCGCGTACGCCGAGAGCCTCGAGATAGTCGGTCCAGGCCTGAAGCAGGGACAGGCCGACGACGGCGACGAGACGGGGCCGGCCCGCCGCGGGCACGGGTCCCAGCGCCACGGCCAGCCGGTCGGCGGGCGCCGCCAGCGAATCCTTCAGCATCCACAGGGCGGCGGCGCGTTGCTGGACCGGGCCGCCAGCGGGCAGGTCGAGCCAGCGGAGGATGACGTCGGCGCCGGGCGCGACGGCCACGGTGCGCATGGGCTCGGGGCGCTCGACGGCGTCGAGCTCCAGCAGGCCGCGCTCGCGCACCATGCCATCGGCGATGAACAGATAGGGCGCGGGTTCGCTGCCTAGGCTCGGAATCAGGATCAGACGGGTCGGTTTCATTCTTCGGGGGTCCAGCGTTGGATCACGGTGCGGACGCGGCCGTCGGAGCCGGCCTCCAGCAGGGCGGTGCGGACGGCGTGGGAGCCGCCCAGTTCGACATCGACACGCAGGTCGAAGAAGCGGGTCAGGACGGTGATCTGGTCGCGCGCCTCGGCGTCGAGCGGCAGCGTCGCCAGGGCCGGCTGGGCCCAGAAGGCGGCGGAATCGGGCCAGCCGTCGCGGGGCCGGGCCGCGATCACCGCCCGAGCCCGCTGCGGCGGAAGGGCGCCGCCGGTCAGCATGGTCAGCAGCGGCGCCTGCTCCGGCGTCAGGGTGTTCACGTTCAGCGGCGACAGGCGCGAGGTCGGCAGGGCGCAGACGTAAGGGCGCAGACGGCGGTACGTATCGGCATCGACGCCCTTGACCGCGCGCAACTCGCTGACCTCGGCGAGCAGGACGCCGCCGGTGCGATAAGGCCTGGCGAGGCCGGCGTAGGCGCCGTCTTCCGCGCCCAGCGGCAGGGGCGTGGTGTCGGCGTCGAGCCAGTCGGTCAGGGCGTCGGCGATGGCCTTGAGGCGGCTGTCGGGGGCCCCGACGGCGCGGCCGAGCGCGCGGAACTGGGCCGCGCCGAGCGGACGGGCGGTCAGGTCCTCGCCGACGCCGAGCACGAGGCTGTTCAGGTTGAAGCAGGCCTGACCGTCGGTGACGGTCGCGGCGATGGTTCCGCCGTCGATGGGGAAGCTGAGGGTCCGGCCGTTCCATTGCGGATCTAGCGGCGTGCGCGACGGACCGGCGGCGAGCAGGCGCGTGATCTGGCCGCGGGCGAGGGTTTCGGCGCCGGCGGCGTACCACTGGGCCTGGCTCTGCGTCTCGACATTGGTCGCGCGGCGCACCGAGAAGCGGACGTCGTCGAGGATGGCCACCGCCACCACCGACATGACGGCGACCAGCAGCAGGACCGTCAGCAGGGCCATGCCCTCGCGCTCGCGCCGCGACCGGCTCATCGGCCGCTCCCGACGAGGAACAACTGGTCGATGCGGCCATAGCCCTGGACCGTCATTCCAATGCGCACCGCGTCGGGCAGCGGACGGTCGATACTGGAGATGAAGGCCGGCGCCGCCTCGCCGTCGCGGACGAAGCCGACTGTGACGTCGCGCACGCCGCGGTACAGCACCTGCGGCGGCCCGGGGCGGGCGCCGTCGAGATGGCTGGAGACGCGGCGTTCCAGCCGGTCCCCGACCAGCCGGTATTCGACCCGCTGCAGCGACGGCCGCGCCTGTTCTCCGGGGTTGCTCCAGCCCGCGCGGGTGAGGACGAGGATGGGGTCGCCGGGCGCCGTCGCCCCGACCATGGGCTGGGGCACGGGCCGGCCGGTGGGGCCGCGCGAGCGCCGGCCGGTGGCCTGGCCGAGGTCGGTGCGCAGCAGGCCGCGCATGCGCTGCAGGTCGCCGACGCGGTCGCTGGCGGCCTTGACCGCGAACCGGTTGTCGATGGTCACGCCCAGCACGGCCGCGCCCGCCGCCGCGATCATGGCGAAGATCATCAGCGAGACCAGAACCTCGACCAGGGTGAAGCCCGCCCGCCGGGTCATGACGCGCGCGACCGGAACAGGGTGCGTTCGGCGGCCTGACCCTCGGCGTCGCTGACGCGGACGTCGATGCGCAGCATGCCGGCGACGTCAGTGGCGGCGACGACCCGGGTCCAGTTCCAGCGACGGCCCGCCAGTTCGACCTGACCCGCGGACGTCCCCTCTCCGATAACCGGCATCGTCGCCGCCTCGACCGCCAGGTTCTCGGCCACGACGCCGCCGAGGGTGCGGGTCTCGACGCGCGCCGCGGAGCGGGTGTTCTCGCCCGAGAGGTTGAGCAAGGCCATGGCGGCGAGGCTGAACACGGACAGGGCGACCAGCATTTCGATCAGGGTGAAACCCTGTCTGGTCTCAGAATTCCCGATCATCCCGGCGAAAGCCGGGACCCGGTTCCTTGAGCGATCGGCCGCACAGGGTGCGCACCGAAAGCGATCCCGAAAAGTCCGCCCCACGAAAGGACCGGGTCCCGGCTTTCGCCGGGATGATCGGAAAGTCGGGAAAATCATCGGAGGGGGACCTCCCCCGCCCCCGAAAGCCGGGACCCGGTTCCTTGAGCGATCGGCCGCACAGGGTGCGCACCGAAAGCGATCCCGAAAAGTCCGCCCCACGAAAGGACCGGGTCCCGGCTTTCGCCGGGATGATCGGAAAGTCGGGAAAATCATCGGAGGGTGACCTCCCCCGCCCCGTCCACCGTCACGGTCTTGCCCTTGCCGTCGCGGGCCAGCGTCAGGGTCGCCGGCTCGGCGACGCCGGTGGGATCGAAGACGAAGCGCGCGCTTTCGGCGGGGCTGACGGCCGTCCCCGCCCGCCAGGTCTCGGGCCCGAACGGACCATCGGACAGCGCCGACCATTCCCGGCCGTCGAAGACGGTGAAGGCGTAGCCCGCCGGGGTGACCTCGACAGCGACCGGGCGGTTGGACAGCACGGCCTCGTCGCGCGCCCTCGACAGCCGGGCCGCGAACCGCACGGCCTCGGCGCCGACGGCCGGGCGCGGATCGGGAACCGCCAACACGACCGCGCCGGCGGCAAGGCCGAGGATGGCCACGACCATCAGCAGCTCGACCAATGTAAAGCCCGCTCGGCCAGCACGGGATTTAACCCTGCCAGTTGCCCAGATCGGCGTCATTGCCCTCACCCCCCTCCTTGCCGTCCGCGCCCAGGGAGAAGACGTCGAACTGGCCGCCGTGCGCGCTGGGGCGGCGGTAGCCGTACGGATTGCCCCACGGATCCTCGGGCAGGCGGCGCACATAGCCGCCGGGACGGTAGCGGTCCGGATTGACCAGACCGGCCGGGGCCGCGACCAGCGCCTGCAGGTCCGCCGGGAAGTCGAGGTTGTCGAGGCGGTAGGTCTCGATGGCCTGCTCCAGGGTGGAAATGTCGGCCCTGGCCTTGCCGACCATGGCCCGGTCCTGGCTGGGCAGGACGTTGATCGCCACCACCGTGGCCAGAAGGCCGATGATGACGATGACCACCATCAGCTCGACGAGCGTAAAGCCGGCTCGCCGGCGACGCTTTGAGATTTTACGTTCGATTTCAGTCGTCATGGCCACGCTCCTCACCCCATCGCCAGGGTGTTGATCTGCAGAATGGGAAGAAGGATCGACAGCACGATCAGGGCGACCACGCCGCCCATGACGACGATGATCGCCGGCTCCAGCAGGCTGAGCATCACGGCGGTGAAGGTGGAGAATTCGCGCTCCAGATAGTCGGCGGCGCGCTCCAGCATGGGCTCCAGCCGGCCGCTGCTCTCGCCCGAGGCGGTCATGTAGACGAGGATCGGCGGGAAGACGTCGGCGCGGCGCATGGCGGCGGACAGCCCCCCGCCCTCGCGCACCGCCTCGGCCATGGTCTCGGTGGCGAGGCGCAGGCGGCGGTTGGAGACGGTGCGGGCGGTGATGGTCAGACCCTCCAGCACCGGCAGGCCGGCCGCGATCATGGTGGACAGGGTGCGGGCCATCTTCGCCCCGTGCAGGTCACGCGTCAGACGGCCGATCAGGGGTAGCCGCAGCACGGACGTATCGGCCCTCAGGCGGATCGCCGGATTGCGCAGCAGGACCGCGCCGATCAGGCCGCCGGCGACGAGGACCAGCGCCAGCAACCAGCCCCAGTCGCGCATCAGTTGGGAGACGCCGATGACCAACCGCGTCAGCAGCGGCAGGGTCTGGTTCATGCTGTCGAACTGGTCGACCACCCTGGGCACGACGAAGGTCATCATGGCGGTGATGACGCCCAGGGCCACGACCGCCAGCACGATCGGATAGACCAGGGCGGTGATCACCTTGCCGCGCACCACCTGATCGCGCTCCAGCCCATCGGCGAGGCGTTCGAGGATCGGCTCGAGCGCGCCCGAGGTCTCGCCGGCCGAGACCATAGCCCGATACAGCGGCGGGAAGGCCTGACCCTGCAGGGCCATGGCGTCCGACAGGCGGCGGCCCTCCATCACGCCCGCATGGACGCCGTCCAGCACGCGGCGGACGGCCGGACGGTCGGCCTGCAGCGCGATGGTGCGCAGGGCCTCCTCGATCGGGGCGACGGAGACGAGGGTGGAGAGCTGGCGGGTGGTCAGGGCCAGGGTCTTGGCATTGAGTTTCGTCGCCTTGCGCGGTCCGGCCTGTTCGGTCCGCGAGACGGCGCCGCGCGCGGTCGTGACCTCCAGCGGCATCAGACGGCGGCGGGCCAGGACGGCGCGCACGGCGCCCTCGTCGGCGGCGGTCACCGCCCCGGTGACGGTGCGCCCGCCGGCGTCGACGGCGACATAGTCGAAGGCCGCCATCAGGCCGCGACCCCGCGATCGGCGGCGTCGGGCTCGAGATCCGCCGTTTCCTGGCGGGTGACGCGGACGGCCTCCTCCACCGAGGTGACGCCCTCGAGAACAAGCGCGCGCGCCCGCTGGGTGAGGGTGTCGGCTCCCGCCTTGCCGAAGGCGGCGGCGTTGATGGCTTCCTCATCAGCCTCGGCGGCGATCAGGCGGCGCACGCGGTCGTCGACGCGGATGACTTCGTACAGGCCGACGCGACCGACATAGCCGGTGTTCTGGCAGTGGGCGCAGCCCTGCGGCCGCCAGACGCGGGCGCCGCGCTCGACCCCGGCCAGCCGGGCCGTGGCCGCGTCCGCCGTCTCGGGCCGGCGGCATTCGCCGCACAGCCGCCGCACCAGCCGCTGGGCCACAATCAGCCGCAGGGTCGAGGCCAGCAGGAAGGGCTCGACGCCCATGTCGCGCAGGCGGGTGATGGCCCCCGCGGCGTCATTGGTGTGGACGGTCGACAGGACGAGGTGGCCGGTCAGCGAGGCCTGGACCGCGATCCGGGCCGTCTCGACGTCGCGGATTTCGCCGACCATGACCACGTCCGGGTCCTGACGCAGGATGGCGCGCAGGCCGGCGGCGAAGGTCATGCCGACCTTGGGATTGACCTGGGTCTGGCCGACGCCGTCGATGGCGTATTCGACCGGGTCCTCGACCGTCAGGATGTTGCGCGTGGCGTCGTTCAGCAGCGACAGGCCGGCGTAGAGCGAGGTGGTCTTGCCCGAGCCCGTCGGGCCGGTGACGAGGATGATGCCGTTCGGCTCCTTCAGCGCGTGGCGGAAGGCGTCCAGCGCCTCGGACGACATGCCAAGCCGGTCCAGCGTCAGGCCCGCCTGCTCCTTGTCGAGGATGCGCAGCACGACTCGCTCGCCGGCGCGCGACGGCAGGGTCGAGACGCGCACGTCAAGCGTCTTGCCGCCCAGCGTCAGGGGGATGCGCCCGTCCTGGGGCACGCGCTTCTCGGCGATGTCCAGCCGCGCCATAACCTTGATGCGCGACACCAGCAGGGGCGTGATCCGGGGATTGAGCGACAGGGTTTCGCGCAGCACGCCGTCGACGCGCATGCGCACGGTCAGGGCCGTCTCGAACGGCTCCAGATGGATGTCCGAGGCACCGGTGCGGACCGCCTCGGCTATGATGCCGTTGATCAGACGGATGACCGGGGCGTCGTCGGCCGTGTCCAGCAGGTCGGCGGCGGCGGGAATGTCGTCGATCAGGCTTTCGAGGCCGGACGGCATGTCCAGATCATCGCTGTCGGCGGCGTTCAGGTGGTCGCCGGCGTAGACCTCGGACAGCTGGCGGTCGAAGGCGGCCTGACCGAGCGGTTCGACGCGCAGGGGGCGACCGAGGGCGCGACGCGTCTCGATCAGGGCCGAGG
The DNA here is from genome assembly GCF_001426805.1 of Brevundimonas sp. Root1423. NCBI lineage: Bacteria > Pseudomonadati > Pseudomonadota > Alphaproteobacteria > Caulobacterales > Caulobacteraceae > Brevundimonas > Brevundimonas sp. Root1423. Next base: position 56,108 of record NZ_LMFL01000067.1, on the reverse strand, counting down.
GATCGGCGCCCTCGCGCAGGCCGACCACGGCGATGTCGCCGGCCTCGAGCAGGATCACGCCGTGCCGCTTGGCGAAGCCATAGGGCAGGGTCGGATTGATCAGGGTGATCATGGCGGCCTCAGCCTCCGGGGCTCGTCTGGACGGGCGGCAGGGGGCCGATGACCACCTCGCCGACCGGCGCGATCGCGCCGGACGCGACGGGCGGCTGGGTGCGCATGTAGTCGCGCAGCATTTCGTCGAGGCCGGGCTCGACGCCCGGGGCGTTGTTCAGCTGCTGCTGACGCATATAGCCCCAGCGATCGGCGGCCAGGGTCTGGGCGTCGCCCGCATTGCGGATGATGGTCGGGCGGATGAAGACCATCAGATTGGTCCGCCCGCGTTGGCGGCTGGTCGAGCGGAACAGGGCGCCGACATAGGGGATGTCGCCCAGCCCCGGCACCTTGTCGACAGACAGCCGGTCGTTCTGGTCCAGCAGGCCGCCGGCCACGGCGATATCGCCATCGTCGACCACGAGCGTCGTCTCCAGCTCGCGCTTGTTCAGCACTAGGTCGCTGGCCGAGTTGGTCAGGACGCCGTTGATGCTGGACACCTCCTGGCGCAGGAACAGGGTGATGGAGCCGCCGGCGTTGATCTGCGGCCGCACGATCAGCTTGACGCCGATGTCCTGGCGCTGGGTCGTGCGGAAAGGGTTGGAATTGCCGTCCAGCAGGGTCTCGCCGGTCGTGATCGGCACTTCCTGGCCGACCAGGATGGTGGCCTCCTCATTGTCCAGCGTCATCAGCGACGGGGTCTGGAGAAGGTTGGAGCCCTCGTCGGTCTTGGCCGCGTTGATGATGAAGCCGAACAGGCCGTTGCCGATGCTGCCCCCGCCGCCGCCGATGAAGCCGTTGGCGCCCAGAAGCGTGTTCAGCGCCAGGTTCTGCAGCTGTTCGCGTAGGGGGTTGTCGTCTTCCAGTTGACCCGCCCCCACGCCGCCCGCGATGGGGACCAGCGGCGTGGCGCGGTCGGAATAATTGGTCAGGCCGACCGGATTGCCGTCCTCACCCGCGAGCAGCCACTGGACCCCCAACTCCTTGACGGCGTTGTCCGACAGCTCGACCACGATGGCTTCGATCAGTACCTGCTGGCGGCGCTGGTCCAGTTGGCGGATGACCTCTGACAGCATCCGCTGGGTGTCGGCCGAGGCCGAGATCACCAGGGCGTTGGCGCCGGGGAAGCGGGCGATGGTGGCGCGCTGGCCCGGGACGGGGGCGGTGGCCATGGGGCTGGCCGGAATGACCGCGGCCGCTGTGTCGCCCGAACCACCGCGCGAAGCACTGGCGGGCACTGCATTGGCGCTGGCGGCCGTGACCTGCTGGCCGACGATCTGTTGCAGGACGGGCAGCAGGGCCTCAGCGTTGGCGTGCTGCAGGAAGATGACCTTGACGTCGTCGGCGGACTCCGCCCGGCGGTCCAGATCCTCGATCAGCGGGCGGATGCGGGCCATGGCCGAGGGGTCGCCGCGCAGGACGATGGAGTTGGAGCTCTCGACCGACGTCACCGTGGCCATCCCCTGCCCCGGCTGGCCGCCCGGCGGGGCGAGGACGGACTGCAGCACGGCCGCGATCTCGCGCGCCGAGGAGTTCTGCAGCGTCACGACCTCGAAGCCCGTGCGGTCCACGTCGATGCGGCCTATCAGCGAGCGGATGCGGGCGAGATTGTCGGAGAAGTCGGCGACGACGACGCTGTTGGCGCCGGGATTGGCCAGCACCTGGCCCTGCGGTCCGACCAGCGGGCGGACGGTCTCGGCGGCCGAGGCGGCGTCGATGTTGCGCAACTGGAAGACCTCGGTGGAGAAGCGTTCCGAACCGACGGTCGACGGTCCCTGGGCCGCGCCCTGGGCCGGGCTTATGCGGTAGGCGCCCGATGAGGTCGGGGTCACCACCAGGCCGTTGGCGCGCAGGGTCGACAGGAAGACCTCGAATAGCTGGGCGCGGCTCAGCGGGCGGTCGCTGGTCACGGTCACCGTGCCGCTGACCGCCGGGTCGACGATGAAGGTGCGACCGGTCGAGCGGGCCACGTCCTGGATGAAGGCGCGGATGTCGGCGCCCTGGACGTTCAGGGTCTGGCGCTCGCCCGACTGGGCCAGCACGGGCGTCGCCGCCAGGGGGCCCTGCACGGCGATGAGCGCCCCGAGGACGGCGGCCAGGACGCTTCGGTTCGATCGCTTCAACGGCCTGTCCTTATGGTGGTGGTCTGCACGGCGCCGCCGCGTTCGAAGCGGATCTCGGCGCTGGTGCTGTTGGCGAGCTGGCCTCGCAGACCGGCGATGCGGTCGAGGCTGTCCAGCGAGGTCCCGTTGACGGCGAGGATGACGTCGCCCGACCGGAGGCCGGCAGCCTTCAGCGCGGCGCCGTCGCCGGCGGCCGAGACGGTGAAGCCGTTGACGCGCAGGCCCTGCATGCGGGGCCGCAGCGAAGCCTGGGCCATCAGCCGGGCGGGATCGACCCAGGGTCCGGCCGCCGCGGCCGGGGCGACGGCGAGGGCGGCTTCGGCCGGCGGGCTGACGGTCTGGGGTCCGGGCGGCGGCGGAGGCGGCGGGGCGGCGCCGACGGGCGTGTCGCTGAAGATCAGGCGGGTGATCGAGCCGCCGCGCGCCAGGGTGACGTGATCCTGGCCGACCGACTGGAGGATCAGGCCCGGCTCGACCTCCTCGCCGACGCCGACAGAGACCTGCCGTCCGTCGGCCAGGCCGATGATGGCGGAGCCGCCGCCCGCGCCGCCGGCGCGAACGCCGAACAGGCGCATCTGGCTGCTGCCCGCCGCCGTGGCCTCGGCCAGACTGCTGAGGTCGCCGGTGCGGAAGAAGGCGTCGAAACGCTGGAAAACCGAATAGTCCGGCGGGGAGACCTCGAGCGGCGTGGAACTCGCGGTCGCGGTCTCGGCGCGAGGCTGGGCGACGATCCAGACCAGCTGACCCAGCTGGATGGCCAGCGCCATGGCCAGGGCGATCTCGACGCCGGCGCGCACGCGATCCGGACGCGCCGCAATGGCGTCCCGAACCTGGTCTCTGAAACTGCGCACTGCGCCGATCACTATGGCGTGCCCCACGGAGCCCCGACGGCCCGGCGGACTCCCTAGACCAATCGTCCGGGTCCGGCTTCACCGCCACATGACGGCCCGGCGAACTGTCCGTGACGGTTGGTGCGCCCACGGACGAACCGCCGCAAAACAGTCGCGCAACGGTCCGGGGAAGCCGCCCGCGCGACCTCCCCGGTATGATCTAGAAGCGCGCGGTCAGGCTGACCGAGGCGCTGGATCCCAGCTCGTAGTTGTTGATCAGGATCTTGTTGCCCAGCTCCTGGTACTCGTCGAAATCGGTGTTCAGCAGATTGCGCAGTTCGAGCGCGAAACCGAGATCGCGGCCCCCGTACTCGAAGTCCTTGCGGTACACGAAATCGAGGAAGATGCCCGGATCCTGGATGAAGTCGGGCTCGCGGTTGCCTGCCCCGCCGGCGCCGCGGGCGCTGATGCGCTCGCTGACGTAGTTGACGATGATCGTCGCCTGGGACCGGGCCGTATCGTCCTCCCAGCCCAGTTGCAGGTTGGCGACGTGCTCGGACTGGCCCTGGAGACGGCTGCCATCCTGGATGAAGAAGGTCGCATCCTCGTCGGCGCCGCCGCCGCCCGGCGTGCGGACGATATCGCCCGCCTCGACATTCACTTCGGAGTCCGACCAGGTGTAGTTGGCCTGGACCAGCCAGCGCTTGTTGGCGATGAAGGCCATGCCGGCGTCGGGGAATTCGAAGAATTTCTTCGCTTCGATTTCGGCCCCGTAGATGGTGGCCTGCGGCGAGTTGATGAAGGACTGCTGACGCGCGTTGCCGGAGGTCACGATCGTCGACTCAACCGGCTTGTCCAGATCCTTGTAGAAGACGCCGGCCGTGAGGAACTGCTGGCGGGCGAAAAACCACTCGTAGCGGGCGTCGAGGTTCAGGATCTCGGTGTCCACCAGGAAAGGGTTGCCGGTGAACTCGCGATCGGTTTCCGGGTCCGTATAGGACTGCGGCGCCAGTTCGCGGAACTGCGGGCGACCGATGGTCTGGGAAGCGCCCAGACGCAGTTGCTGGTCCTCGGCGAAATTCCAGGTCGCCGTGAACGAAGGCAGGAAATACTGCTCCTCGATCTCGGTCGGCGCGAAGGGCGCGGCCCCGCCGAACAGGTCGCGGGTGATGACCGACTGCTGGCCGTCCTCATAGCGCACGCCGAAGGTTGTGCGCACCAGCGGGATGATCTCGGCGTCGACCTGGGCGTAGGCCGCGGCGACTTCCAGCTGGGCCGAATAGGCCGCCGCGCCGCTGCCGGCGCCGCCGGTGATTTCCGTCAGGATCAGACCGTCCGGGCGGATGTTGAAGTCCGAGTAGAGATAGTCGACCCGCGACTGACGCTGCTCTTCCGTCAGGGTGCTGGCGGGCACGAACTGCAGGTCGCGACGCTGGGCGTCGCGGTTGTTGTCCGAGTATGCGACGCCGACGCTGAAGACGGCTTCGCGATAGTCCGACAGCGGCAGGGTGTAGCTGAGGTCGGCCCCGCCCGAGACGATGTCGTCGTCCAGTTCGCTGAACGAGATGCGGTTGCCGCCGATCTCGTGGACGAAATTGCCGCTGGTATCGAGGCCGTATTCGAAGCGCGTCTCGTACGGCGCGTCCCGCTCGGTCTTCGCATAGGCGGCCCGCCAGGCGAGCTCGACTGCGCCGTCCATGAATTCATGCTCGCCGGCCAGCTGGCTGGAGAACAGCTGGCGTTCGAACCATTCCGTGAAATCGGACCGCTGAACCTCGCCGCCGGCGTCGAAATCAGGACCGGCGCTGATGCGGGCTTCCTTGGTCACGTTGCGGACGAAGAAGTTCGTCCATTTGATCTCGCTGTTCTCGTTGGTCAGCGACAGGCCGCCCAGGAAGTTCAGCTGGATGTCGTTCTGGTTCGACTCAAAGGCCTTGCTGGTGACCGGCACCAGGACGGAGCCGGAGAACTGGCCCTCCTCCTGGACGCCGTTCCGGGTCGACCAGCTGTTGCTGTACCCCGCGACGGCGATCAGGCCGAAGGTCCCCATGCTGCTGTCGCTTTTCAGGCCGCCCGCGAAGTCGAAGCCGAAATTCACCGGCGTGGTTTCGCGCTGCAACAGGCGCAATGGCGCGTTGATCAGGGACTGGCCGATCCGCTGCAGTTGCTGCGCCTCGAAGTTGGCGCTGTTGACCGGAACGCCCCGCTCGAACGCGAGGGCCAGCGGGCCGGGTACGTCGCGCGTGCCGTCGTCGAAGCCGGTGAAATCGGTGCGCGAACCGTAATAGATCAGGCTTTCCTTGTTGGTCGTCTCTGTATTGCCGCCGACCGACGCCGACATCGAGAAGAAGGGTTCGTTGGGCGCATCGACCGTGCGCAGGTCGATCACGCCGCCGCCGAACTCGCCGGGGAAGTCGACGGAGTACGACTTCTGGACGGTGACGCTCTCAAGAATGCTGGACGGGAACAGATCCAGCGGAACGACCCGCTGCAGCGGCTCGGGGCTGGGCAGGGGCGAACCGTTCAGCAGGGCCGACGAATAACGCTCGCCGAGACCGCGCACATAGACGAAGCGGCCTTCGACCACGGTCAGGCCGGTGACGCGCGCCAGGGCGCCGGCGGCGCTGCTGTCGCCGGTGCGCTGCAGGTCTTCGGCCGTCAGGAAGGCGGCGACTTCGGCGCTTTCGCGGTTCGGCTCCGGGATGTAGCGGCCCAGAACCACGACCTCGTCGAGCTGGGAGCCGTCGTCCGCTTGCGGCTCGGCCTGTGCGGCCGGCGTTTGCGCGGTGGCGGTTTGCGGCGCGGCCTGGACCGGCGGCGTTTGAGCATAGGCCAGCCCCGGCGCGATCAGCGCGCTGGTGGCCAGAAGGACCCCGCTCAGGGTCAGGGTAACTGTCTTCATGATCTGCGCCTTGAAGGGGTTCAACGGGATACGCGAAGGCCGGAGGCGACCCGTTCGGGCCGCCTCCGCGCATCCGTCATCAGCAGGTCGCGCCGGCGGTCAGGCCGCAGGTCCAGCCCTGGTACCAGGTGTCGGCGGCGTTCTGGACGGCGCCGATGTAGGTCGTGGCCTGGAAGAAGGGATAGACGGCCGGGGCGTTGGCCGGGGTCACGGCGGTTTCATTGGCGCCGTTGATGAACGTCAGCACCTGGTTGCTGATGCTCGTTCCCGCGCCGGGAGCCGTCAGGGTCGAGGTTCCGGCGGGGGTGTTGCCCGTACCGGCGTTGAAGACGGCTCCCGACTGCGCGGCGGTGCCGCCGGGCCGGAACGAGAGGCCGCAGGACATGAACACCGAGTTGAAGGCCGGAGCGCTGGTGACCGTGTCGGCGTCGGCGATGTCGAGGCAGCCCGCGGCCGAACCCGCCACGCTGGTGAAGACCGAGTTGATGACGGTCGCGTCATTGCCGGTGTCGAAGTGCGCCACGGTATGGGCATTGGTCGGCGCGTTGCGGCCGACCAGGGTCCAGTTGGCGATGAAGGGCCGCGAGACATAGCGGGTGGCCAGCGGTACGGAGGCCGGGGCCGACGAGAATTCGAAGCCGGCGCTGCGGCTGGTCGAGCCGGGGGCCCGTTGCGTCACGATGCCGAACTGGGCGCCGCCGCGCCAGCCGGTGTCGGTGTCCAGACCATCGTCGTCGGCGCCGTTGATGACGATGTGGCGCAGGTTGACGTTGCCGCCGAAGATTTCGATGCCGTCGTCCGAGCTGTTGTAAACCTGGATGTGATCGACCGTGGTGCCAGAGCCGACGCCGGCCATGGTCAGGCCCTGAAGCTCGTTGCCGGTCGAGATTTCGAAGCCCGAGAACTTGATCTGGACGTAGCGCAGACGGCCAGAATTATCCGACGGCGTGTTGCCGCCGTAGAAGGCGCTGGTGCCTTCGACCGTGCCGGTGCAGGTCACCGGCGCGGTCAGCTGGCAATTGGCCTGCGGCGCGCGGCCGGCCAGGACGATGCCGCCCCACTGCCCTTGCGAGCTCTCGGTGGTCGTGCCTTCGACGTTCTGGCGGCTCGTGAAGACGATCGGGTTCGTCGCCGTGCCTTCCGCGAACAGCTGCGAGCCGCGGTTGACCAGCAGATAGTCGGAGCCGCCCGAGGCGAAGATGCGGACGCCCGCCTCGATGGTCAGTATGCCCTGCTCGCTGCCGGCGATCGGGGCCGCCGGATCGACGCCGCGGTCGGTGCCGACCGCGGTGCGGCCGGTGATGGAATAGATGGTGCCGGCGCGCAGCGGCACCGTCAGGGCGCCGTTGATCTGTTGCGGCAGTTGGCAGACCCGCAGGGTGTTGCCGGCGATCAGGCCGACGTTGGCGAAGCCGGTCGGGCAGTCGGCCGCCGGCGTGCCCGGAGCGGGCGGGGGCGTCACGCCGCCCCCGCCGCCGCCGCCGTCGCCGAAATCACCCTCTCCAGGCGATGCGACTTCGGCCGAGCCGCAAGCGGCCAGGGTCAGGGCGCTGGCGGAAACCGCGAGCAGGGTCGTCAGTCGAAAGCCGGTCATCGTTTTCACCGTGTCTGTGCAAAAGAATTTCACGACAGAGGTCGCCAGGAACCCAGATCCTGACGCGACGACGGAATCGCCCCCTGCCCACCGCTGTGGTTAGGGGTGGGATATGACGGGGCCGACGCCGTACGGTGACGGTTCCGGTGCGCTTGTGTGAAGTTGTCTTCGCGGTTCCGTGAAAACCCGTCCCGGCACGGCTCAACTGTCACAGACCGCCGCTAGTGCGCGACTTGCGCGGGCTCTAAGGGGGGCCCATCTGGATCCGTTCAAGCCTGGACCGCCCTTGTTCGACGCCGCCCCGCCGCCCCTGCTGATGACAGGTCTGGCCCTGCTGGGCCTGATCGTGGGCAGTTTTGTCGGCCTTCTGAGCATCCGCCTGCCGCAAGGCGAAGGCGTGCTTTGGGGAAGATCGCAATGCCGGGCGTGCGGCCGAACCCTGCCCCCCTGGTCTCTCGTGCCGGTGCTGAGCTACCTGGCTCAAGGGGGGCGCTGTCCCGCGTGCAGAGGGGCTGTCCCTGCCCGCTATCCGCTGATGGAACTTGCGTGCGGGGCCATCGGGGCCTGGGCGGCCATCGCCCAGCCGACATTGCCGGGCGCGCTTCTGACGGCGCTGCTGGGCTGGCAACTCCTGCTGCTGGCCGTCATCGACGGGGAGCATTTCTGGCTGCCCGACCGCCTCACCCTCCCGCTCATGGCGACGGGCCTCGGTGCGGCGCTGGTGCTGGATCAGGCCAATCTGCGCGACAGCCTCGCGGGCGCTGGCCTGGGCTTTTTCACCCTTTGGGCCCTGGCCCTGGCCTACCGCCGGCTGCGGGGGCGGGAGGGCTTGGGCGGAGGAGATCCCTATCTGCTGGGGGCGATCGGTGCGTGGGTGGGATGGCTGGCGCTTCCCAGCGTCCTGTTATGGGCTTCCGCCGCGGGGCTCAGCGTGATTCTGGCCAGACGCCTGTCACAGAGAGCGGTGTCCGGAGGCGACCGGCTGCCGTTTGGCGTCTTTCTCGCCATCGGGGCCTGGATGACATGGCTCTACGGTCCGATCGGTCTTTGACGCCAGCCTGTCGTTTCATCGCCCGGGCGAGACCGGCGTGTAGCGGCGACGCCCTCCCCCGCAGTCAGGTCGCGCGACCCTGCCTCGCGACCTGATCGGCCAGGGCGTCTTCCGCCAGAGCGATCGCGCCGAGGGGACCGGCGCGATCCGCCAGCGCGGGCGCCACGACGAATTCCCTGATCACCTCGACGATCCCGGGCGCCGCGCCGTAGCCGTTCAGACTGTGAATCAGCGCCTCTCTCAGCCGGGGCAGGAGGAAGGGATGTCCGCCGACCACCCCGCCGCCGATCAGTATCCGCTGCGGCGCCGTCGTCAGCACCAGATTGTGCAGCAGGGCCGCCAGGGCGTGAACCACCTCGTTCCACACGGGGCTGGAAGGCCCGAGCCCATGGCCCGGCCCGCCCGCCTTCATCTGGATCGCCGGGCCGGAGGCCAGTCCCTCGACGCAGTCTCCGTGGAACGGGCATACGCCGGCCCAGGTTTCTCCGGGCATGCGGGGGATGCGCAGATGCCCCGCCTCGGAATGTCCCAGCCCCCGGAGGGTCAGGCCCCGCACCACCGAGCCGACGCCGATGCCCGTGCCGACGGTGATGTAGGCGTAGCTGTCCAGACCCCGCGCGCCGCCCCAGCGCCCCTCCGCCAGGGCCGCGCCGTTGACGTCCGTGTCGAACCCGGTCGGCGCGCCGAAGCCGCGCAGGAGCGCCAGCACGTCGGCGCCGCTCCAGCCGGCCTTCGACGTGTTGACGATGCAGCCGTATCCGGCCGCCCCGATATCGAGCTCCAGCGGACCAAAACTCGCGACGCCGATGGCCGCGAACCCTTCCCGGTCCTGCCAGCGGGACAGGACGCCGTGGATGGCGGCGAGCGTTTCCGCGGGCGCGGAGGTGTCGATCCGGACCTCCTCGCGGACGTCGTCAGGCCCGGAGGCCAGCAGGCAGACGCATTTGGTCCCGCCCAGTTCGACCCCGGCGAGTAGCGGACCCCGATCAGACATCAAGCCCCCAACTGCGCAACAAGGACGACCGTCCATCGCCCGTCGCGGGGCCGCGCACAAGGGTTCGCGAACCGTCGGCTTTTCAGGGATGGGGCGACGCCCCCGCCGTCAGGGCGGGGGCGCGTCCGAAGCTTACCAGCTGGCCTTGAGCTTCACGCCGATCTGGTTGTCCTGCAGACGCTCGCTGAACAGGCCCCGATAGCCGGCCGACACGGTCACGCCCTCGGCGACCCCGACCTCGAGACCGAAGTCGGCGAGACCGGCCAGCGGCGGCGTTTCCGCACCCTCGATGGTGAAGGCGCCGAAGCCCGTCGGGGCGCCGCTGAAGCGCATGTCGCCCGTGGCCTGACGGTCGCCCGTCGTGGCCAGGACGCCGGCTCCGGCGTAGATCCGGAAGCCGCGCCCGTCGACGCGATAGTCCTGCGTCGCGCGTGCGCTGAGCTGCAGCGACTGCCAGTCACGCTCCAGCCCCGAGGCCTGCAACGACAGGCCGCCAGCGCCGGTTTCGGTGAAGCCGTCGACCGAGGCGTTGGACGCCGTGCCGATGGCGCCGAGGGCGATCATGGTGTTGTCCGACACCTGGAAGCGGCGCGCCACGCTGGCCGAGAGCGCCTGGCCCTCGACGTGGGTGTTGCCGATGGCCTGACCGCCGAACGCGCCGACCCGGACGCCGCGACGGCTGTCGAGGTCGCCGCCGTAGAAGGTCGCGGTCACGTCCGTCGCCCAGGCGCCGTCGTCGAAGGCGACATAGGCCGCCGCGTGCGACAGGTCGCTTTCGTAATGGGCGTCGCGGGCCGCGACATCGCCTTCCAGACGACTGACGCCGCCGGCCGCGCCGATGCTCATCGAACCGTTGCGAACGCCATAGCCGCCGGCGAAGCCGTTCAGGCGGCTGTCGACTGTAGCCTGGCCCGGCTTGCCGTCCAGAGTCTGGTCGCCGGCGTAGGCCGAGACCCAGCCGCCCGCGCCGCGTGCGGTCGAGGCCGACGGATCGAAGGCGCCCAGGACGTCGCCCAGACGGTCGGCCACGTTGTCGCGACCCCCGGCGAAGCTCAGCCCGTCGACGAAGTTCATCGCCTCGCCGCCGTCATCCCGGCCGCCGAGGCCGCCGTCGCGCACTGCGGTCAGGAAGCTGTCGTTGGCGCCGAACAGTGAGGTGGTCATGTCAGCGAGCGGCTCGCCGCTGATGCTGTCGAAGGCCGCCGCCCGGTCGGCGGCGTTAAGGCCGGCGATGAGGCTGAGGATGCCGGCGAAGTCATCCGAAGCGTTCAGTTGGCCGCCCGAGAGCGCCTGGCCCACCGCCCGCTGGTTTCCGGTTCCGGTCGCGCCCGGATCGAAGTCGGTCAACTCGCGCAGTTCCAGCACGGCGCCGTTGGGGCTCAGATCGTAACGGACCCGCCAGAACAGGTTCTCCGGACCCGCCGCGGTGAAGGTCCCGCCGTTGGCGAAGGTTCCCACCAGGGTGTTGGCCTGCAGGAACAGGTAGCGGGTCGAGAAGTCGAAGTCCGTGGCCGCCGAACCCCGGAAGGTCGGAGCCAGCAGGCCGCCGGTCAGGGTCGCCGCGCCGTTGATGCGCAGCTGGTCGATCAGATTCCCGCCCGACTTGCCCAGCACGTCGATGGCCAGCGTGCCGCCGTTCAGCGTCAGGCCGCCCGCGGTGAAGCCGCCGATGCCGTCCTGGACGCCGGCCAGGCCGGGGGACAGGACCGCGCCGTTCGACGCCCTCAGGGCTCCGCCGATCGTGCCCGCCCCGGTCACGCTGCCGCCCGAGGCCGTCAGGCCTCCGGTGGTCGTGCCCAGGAAGCGCAGTTCGCCGCCGGTGTTGCTGATCGATGCGATGGTGTGATCGCCCATCAGGGTGAACAGGCCGCCGGTGTGAACCAGAGAGCCCGAGCCCGACAGACGGCCGCCGAAGCCCGACTCGACGCCGCCGAAGGTCAGGCGGCCCGCGCCGACGTCGACATTGCCGGTTCCGAACAGGGCGCCGACGCGCTCGTTGAAGCCGTTGACGTTGAAGGTCGCCCCCGCCGCCGTCCAGACCGACGCCGCGTCCGAAAGGCGCTCGTTGGCGCCCAGCCGCAGCGTGCCGGCGTCGATCGAGACCTGGCTGGCCGCCGCCGTTCCGTTCAGGGTCGAGACCCCGCCCAGATTGAACAGGGCTCCGGCGCCGAGGTTGGCGTTCACCGTGGCCGCGTTCAGCTGGTACTGGGCCGCCGTCAGCGTCCCCGTGCCGTTCAGGGCGCCGCTGATCATCGCCAGGCCGACGGTGTCGTCGAAGCCGTTCAGGTTCAGGATCGAGCCCGAAGCGACCGAGACCGTGGCCGTATCCGCCAGACGGTTCGAAGCGCCCAGCGTCAACGTCCCGGCCTGCACCACCACATTGCCCGCCGCGCTTGACCCGGTCAGGATCGAGACGCCGCCGACATTGAACAGATTGCCGGCGCCGAGGTTGGCGTTGACGGTCGCGCCGTTCAGATCGTACTCGCCCGCCGTCAGCGTGCCGGTCCCGGCCAGCGTGCCGCTCAGCAGCGCCAGGCCGACGGTGTCATCGAAGGCGTTCAGGTTCAGCGTCGCGCCCGAGGCCACCAAGACCGTGGCCGTGTCGGCCAGACGGTTCGAGGCGCCCAGGTCGAGCGTGCCGGCCTGCACAACGACATTGGCCGCCGCGCTTGACCCGGTCAGGATCGAGACGCCGCCGACATTGAACAGATTGCCGGCGCCGAGGTTGGCGTTGATGGTCGCGCCGTTCAGATCATATTCGCCGGCCGTCAGCGTGCCGGTTCCGCCCAGTGTGCCGTTCAGCAGCACCAGGCCGACGGTGTCATCGAAGGCGTTCAGGTTCAGCGTCGCCCCCGAGGCCACCAAAACCGTGGCCGTGTCGGCCAGACGGTTCGAGGCGCCCAGGTCGAGCGTACCGGCGTTGACCGACACCTGCGCCGAGCCCGACATTCCGTTCAGGGTGGAAACGCCCGACTGCTGGATCAGCAGGCCGGCCCCCAGATTGGCGTTCACGACGCCGCCGGACAGGGTGTAAGTCCCCGCCGTCAGGGTGCCCGTTCCCGCCAGAACGCCGGCGAGATCGATTGTCCCGACGGTGTCGGTGAAGCCGCCGAGCGCCAGCGTCGCGCCGGAGGCCACGGTCACCGCGGCTCCGTCCGCCAACCGGTTCGAGGATCCCAGCGTCAGCGTTCCGCCCGTGACAGCCACCTGGCCGGCCGAGGCCGTGCCGTTCAGGGTCGAGGATCCGATGCTGAACAGGGCGCCGGACCCGAGATTGGCGTTCACCGTGCCGCCGTTCAGGGCGTACTGCGCCGCGGTCAGCGTGCCGGTGCCGTTCAGAAGGCCGTTCAACGTCAGAACGCCGACGGTTTCGTTGAAGGCGTTGAGCTCAAGCCTGGAACCCGACGATACGGATACCGTGGCGGTGTCGGCCAGCCGGTTCGACGCGCCCAGCGACAGGGCGCCGCCATTGACGAGGACCTGGCCCGCGCCAGCCGTTCCGTTCAGCGTGGTCGTACCGGCAATCGCGTTGAACGTTCCGGCGCCGAGGTTGGCGTTGATGACCGCGCCGTAGCTCGTGTAGCTGCCGGCGGTCAGCGTTCCCGTCCCGTCGAGCCGGGTTCCGGTGAAGAAGGTCGAGGTCGCGACGGTGTCGCTGAACGTTCCCATGTCGACGACACCGCCGAAGCTGGCCGTCAGGTTGGTCGCGTCGGCGAGCACGTTCGAGGCGCCGAGGCGCAGTGTTGCGCCCGAGGCCGTTGTGGCGCCGGTGTAGGTGTTCGCGCCGCTGAGCGTGAGTACGCCGCCGCCCGTAACCGTGACGCCGCCCGAGCCGCCGATGACGCCGGCGTAGTTGCTGGCGCCCGCGCCGCCCACGGTGAGCGTGCTGGATCCAAGCGCCACGAAGCCCGAGCCGTTCAGGGCGCCGATCCGCTCGCTGGCGTTCAGCTGAAGCGCGCCCGGCGCGGCGATGGTCACCGTCACGGCGTCGTTGATCGCGGCGCCGCCGCTGACCGCCAGGGTGCCGGAGTTGATCGTCCACGTCACCGTCGAGGCGTCCACGCCGGTCAGGGTGAAGGTTCCCGCGCCATTCATGGTCCGGGATTCGAAGTTGATCAGATTGCCGATGTCGAAGCTCGACGAACCGGCGCCCGCGACCACGAACGCATCGAAGTCATCGCCGCCGTCGATGAGCCCCGATGTTGCGGCCCCGCCATGCATGAAGAGGGTGTCGTCGCCGCCGGCCAGCGACAGTCCCCCGGTCAGCGTCGAGCCGTCGCGCAGGGTGATGGTGTCGACGAACGAGCCGACCGAAAGGATCGCCGCGCTCGTCCCGCTGATTGAACCGCCTGAGAGGTTGTCGACCGAGCCGCCGCCCGCCAGACGTACGCCCGCGCCGTTGAGGCCCGTGATCGCGCCGGCGTTCGTCACCGTGGCCATGCCGGCGGCCCCGTTCACGCCGTTGGTGGCGCCGCGGATCAGCCCATTGAGCTGATTGTCGACGACGCCGCCGTTCGAGAAGGCGAGGCCCGAGCCGCCGGTTCCGATTATCGACCCGCTATTGGTCACCGAACCGCCGGCGGCGAGCACAGCGGCGTTTCCGCCCGTGATTGAACCCGAGTTGATCAGGGTCGAGTTCGCGCCGTCGAGCGAGACCGCGCGCAGGCCGGCGGTGATCGATCCGAAGTTCGTGATCGAGGCGTTGGCCCCGGCGAGCTGGACGCCATAGCCGTTGGTCGAACTGACCGTTCCGGTCGCCCGGTTGGTTACCGTGCCCGCGTTGTTGAAATAGACCGCCGCGTTCGTGTTGGTGTTCGAGATGGCGCCGGCGTTGTCCAGGGTCGATCCCGCGCCGACGAACTGAACGGCCGTCGCGGTATTCGAGATCGAGCCGCCGGCCTGGTTGGTCACCGTGCCGACGCCATCGAAATAGACCGCCGAGAACACGCTTCCGGCGGAGATGACGCCGGCATTGGTGACGCTGGATCCTGACCCCACCAGGCGGACGGCGTTGCCCGTCGTCGCCGCGATCGTAGCACCGCTGGCGTTGGCGACGCTCGCCAGCGTGTTGGCCGTGACGCCGTTGACGCCACGGATCTCGCCGCCTGACAGGTTGCTCAGGGCGCCGCCGCCGTTCAGGGCGACGCCGGCAGTCGTGCCGTTGATCAGACCGCTATTGGTCAGCGAGCCCGAACCGGTGAAGACGACGCCGGCGCCGTTCGCGGTCGACACCGTACCGCCCGAGGCCACGTTCACCGTCGAGTTCAGGCCGGCGGTGACGGCCGCGCCGTTGGCGACGCTGACATTCGACAGGGTCGCAGTGGAACCGGCGGCGACGTTGACGCCGTTGCTGGCCGTGATCGCCCCGCTGAGGGTCACCACGCCGCGGACGCCGACCGTGCCGGAACCGCTGACGGCGTTGGCGAAGTCGTGATTGTCGCTGCGAGCGAAGACCAGCGCCGCGTTGTTGACCACCGAACCGAGGATCGAGCCGGCCGCGGCGCCGTCGCCGATCTGCAGCGTGCCGGCGTTGATGGTGGTTCCGCCGCTGTAGGTGTTCTCACCCGCGAGGATCAGCGTGCCGAGGTCGGTCTTCACCAGTCCGCCGGAGCCCGTCAGTTCAGAGGCGATGGTCGCCGTCCAGGCCGCGCTCGGGGCCGTGCCGTCGCCGACACGGATCGTGTTGGTGGCGTTCGCCAGGGTGATGGAGTCGCCCTGGATGCGATAGCCGTCCGCCGCGAACTGCATGCCGGTCACGCCGACCGCACCTGCACCGTTGGCGACGGTGACGACGCCGCCGACGCCCTGGAAGATGGCGAAGCCGGGCTGCGGCTGCATGGCGCCGTTGAACAGGCCGCTGGAGTCGGTCCATTCCGAGCCAGCGGCCGTCCAGGTGCCCGCGCCGCCGTTGACCGCGCCATTGTCATGGCCGCCCGGGCCGCCGTCCCAGAACAGCAATTCCGTCGGGGCGTGGACGATGTTGATCTGGCCCGCGACCGAAGTCTGCACCGCCACGCGCTGGGCGCCGGCCGGCGTCGTGCCGATGACGAGGCCGTTGTCGGTCAGGACGCCGCCATAGGTCATCAGACCGTAGACGCCGAAACCATAGGCGCCGGTGCTGGCGACGTTGACCGTGCCGTCCAGCGTCAGGTCGCCGGTGACGGCGAACAGGGCGGGACCACCCGCGCCGCTGAAGGTCGCATTGATGGTAGAACCCGATGACAGGTCCAGCGAGCCCATGGTCAGGGTCGTGCCCTGGGCGCCGATCAGGGTGGCGCCGCTGGCGACCGTGACCGCGCCCGTGACGGAGCCGCCGCCGTTCAGCGTGGCGCCGTTGGCGACAGTGGCCGCCGCCTGGAGCGTGCCGTTGACGATCAGGGAGCCCTGAACCGTGGCGCCGCCCGCGAAGGCGCCAGTCCCTGTCAGGGTCAGCGTGCCGGACTGGTGCGCGAAGGTTTCGAAGTTGGCGAGGTTGTTCAGATTGACCGAGGCGACGCCGCCGCTGAGGTTCGAGGTGAAGCTGTCCGTGCCGGTTCCGGCGTCGATCAGGCCGCTGAACGCGCCGCCCTGGTAGAGGAAGCTGTCGGCGCCGGCTCCCAGGGTCGCGCTGGTCATCGAGCCCGTCGACGCGAGCGTAAGGTTGTCGATCCCCGAGCCGGTCGTGGCGTCGTAGGCGCCGTTCAGCAAGCCTGCGATGCCGACGGTCTGCGTGCCGGTCGCGGTGGACAGGATCTGGCCGTTGGTAGTCGAGCCGGCCAACAGGTCGAGGGTCTTGCTGCCCGCGCCGGACAGCTGGATCGAACCCAACCAGCCCCCGATCGCGCCACCCGACTGGTTGGTGATCGTGCCGGCGCCGGTCATCTGCACCCCGTAGCCGATCGAGCCGTCAATCAGGCCGGCGTTGCTGAGCGTTCCGGAAGCGCCGTTGCTGAAGCTGACGCCGACGCCCCCGAGAATCTCGCCTCCGGCGAGGTTGGTGACCGAGCCGCCGGCGCCCAGCGCGAGCGCCGTACCGGTGTTGCGGCTGATGTGGGCGGACGTGGTCGCTGCGTCGGGCGCCGCGCCGCTGGCGATGACGCCGGAGTTGGTGATCGCGACCGAGAAGTTCGCGCCGATTCCGCTCAGCGAGTTCACGATCAGGCCGGCGTTGCTGATGGTGCTGCCGTTCGCGTTGACGAAGACGCCTTCGTTGCCGGCGCCGACGATGAGGCCGCCGGCGTTGTTGGTCAGGGCGGTGGCGCCGTTCAGAATAATCGCGTCATTGAAGCCCCGGATCAGGCCGGAGTTGTTGATGGTTCCGCCGGCCGTGACGACGCCGTAGTTGCCGAGGATGGTCCCGCCGGCCTGGTTGGTGATCGAACTGCCGGCCGCGTTGCTCTGGACCCCGCCCAGCGTCCCGGTGATCAGACCATTGGCCTGGTTGACCAGCGTCAGGACGCCGTTGGTGGCCACACCGTAACCGTTGACCGTGACCGTGCCCGCGATGTTGCGGCCGATCGTGCCGGCGTTGGTGATGCTGACCGCGCTTGCGGAGGCGCTGGAGACGCCGTTGCCCAGCGTGGCCGTGATGTAGCCGCCCGCGAAGTTGTTGACGGTCAGGCCGCCGGCGGTGTTCTCGACGCCGTTGTACAGATCGCCGACAATCAGGCCGTAGTTGTTGACCACCAGCAGATCGGTCGAGCCGGACTCATGCCGGACGCCGGCGTTGCGGCCCTGGATGGTCGAGCCCGCGCCCGTGTCGGTGATCGAGCCGTTGTTGACCGTGGTCGTGCCGCCCGCGCCGCCGTTGAGGACATAGATGCCCGCGCCGACGGTTCCGTCGCCGCCGGTGCCGGCGTTCTGAAGCAGGCCGAGATTGGTGACAGTGGCGCCAACGCCGCCGCTGGTGATGCGGACGCCGTTGTACTGGCCGCTCTGCAGGGATGCGCCGTTCGCCACCGTCAGGCTGGCGCCCGCGCCGCTGATGACCGCGCCGGTGTTGGTTGAGCCGGTGCGCGAGCCGCCAAGGATCAGATTGGCGCCCGCGCCGCTGACCGTCAGCTGGCCGGTGGTGGTGATCGCGCCGGCCAGGGTCGTGGCGCCCGTGCCGTTGATGTTGATCGCGCCGGAGCCCGAGATGGCCTGGCTGGCTGTCCCGGCGGATGCGTTCTGATAGGTCAGCGTGCCGTTGTTGACGATGCTGGCCCCCGAGATCGAGGCCGTCGTGCCCAGCAGGGTGGCGCCGGAGTTGATCCGGGTGACGCCGCCCCACGTGTTGGCGCTGTTCGTCAGGGTGATGGAGCCGCCGCTGAAGGTGACATACTGGTTCGCGCCGCCGACGCCGCCGGTCTCATAGATCTGGCCGGCAAGCGTGATGGCGCCGCCCGAGGTGTTGTTGAGAATGGTCGGATCGGCCGCCTGTTGCCCGTCGACGACTTCCAGCGAGATGGCGTTGTTGTAGGTGCCGGTCGCCGCGAAATCGATCTGCGGATCGATCATCCGGATCAGGCCTGTACCCGCCGCGCTGGTGTGGCTCAGCCGCAGGATGCCCGCGTTGACGACCGTGCCGCCGGTGTAGGTGTTGTTGCCCGACAGGTTGACGGTGCCGGGCCCGTTGAGGGTCAGGACGCCGGCGCCGCTGACGACGCCCGACTGGGTCAGGGTCTGGCCCGAGGCTGCGCCAAGGCTGCCCGCGCCGGTCATGGCGAGGGTCCGCGTATTGCTCAGCGACGCCGTGGTCGTGATCGAGCCGCCGCCGGTCAGGGTGAGCCCGGTCGCGCCCTGGAACTGCTGGGTGTTGCTTACCGTGAGGGCCGCGCCGTTGATGGTCAGGCCCGAGGTGAAGCTGTTCTGGTTCCCGGTGCCGGTCAGAGTCCAGGCGCCGCCCGTGAAGGAGCCGGTCTCCCAGCCGCTCAGATTGTCGACGCTGAAGCTGCGCGAGCCCGAACCGTTGAAGGTCAGGCTGTCCACGCCCGAGCCGGCGTGCAGCAGGGTGTAGCCCGTGGCGCTGGTGTTCAGGGTCAGGTTGACCGCGCCGCTGTTGCCCGTGGCGTCAAGGTTGCCGGAGAATCCGCCCGCGACGGTCACCGTGCGCGCGCCGCTTCCCGACAGGATCACGTCGCCGGTCGTCGTCGATCCGGCCTGAAGATCGATCGTAGCCGTACCGCTGGTGTTCGCCTGGATGGCCGCGACCGATCCGCCGGAGATCGTCGCGCCGGAGGCGCTGGTCAAGGCAAGAGCGCCGCTCGTGGTGACGTTGACGGCATAGCCGTTGCCGCTGATCGTGCCGCCGGAATTGTTGGCGATGGTGACGGTTCCGGCCGTCTGCGAGATCCCGGCGCCCGTGCCGACGGCCGAGCCGTTGATCGAGCCCGTGTTGGTCACCCCGAAAGCGCCGCTGCCGGTCATGACGAGACCGGCCGAGATGCCCTCCAGGGTCCCCGCGTTCGTCAGGCTGGATGCACTGCCCCCGGTTCCCGTGTTGGAGGACGTAAGAGCGTTGGTAACCGCGGTCACCGTGCCGTTGTTGACGATCGTGCCGCCGCCGCTCGCGAGAGCGATGGCCACGCCCGCGCTCGCGCCAGCGGTTGAGACGGTAGCGCCGACGTTGTTGGTGAAGTTGACCCGGCCCGAGGTGCTGAAGATGCCGGTGGACTGGCCCGTGATCGAGCCCGAGTTGCTCGCGGTGCTGGTGGCGCCGCCGTTGAAGTAGAGGCCGATCCAGTTGTCGAGCACGCCCGTGCCGAGCACATTGACGGTCGCGCCTGCGGCGGCCGTAATGCCGAAGCCCGTGCCGCCGACGTTGGTCAGCGAGCCCGAGAGGTTCAGCGTCGTGCCGGTCGCGATGTCCCACACCGCCCCGCCGTTCCGGCTGCCCGTCAGAGTCAGCGTGCCGCTGAGGTGGTTGTAGGTCTCGAAATTCGAGAGATTGGAGAGGTTGAGCGACCCGGAGCCGCCCCCGCCCAGCTGGCTGTTGAAGGTGTCGCCGGTGCCCGCGCCGGCGTTGATCGTCGAACCGATCGCGCCGCCCTGCCAGGTGAACTGGTCGTTGCCGCCACCGAGCGCGACTGCGCCGGTGATCGCGCCGGTCGACGCCAGGGCGATCGTATCGACGCCGGTGCCGGAGGCGGCGTTATAGGCGCCGTCCAGAAGGCCGGCGACCGTGACGGTCCGCGTGCCTGTATTGTCCGACAGGATCTGGCCGGTCACCGTCGAGCCAAGGTTCAGGTTGATGACCGCCAGGTCGTCGCTGGCCAGCCGGATGCCGCCAACGCCGCCGCTGATCACGCCGCCCGAGTTGTTGGTCAGCGTCACGACGCCGTCCGCGACCTCCACGCCGAAGCCGTATGTGGCGTCGCCGCCGCCGGTGATCGTACCGCTGTTGGTCACGGTGTTGGGTGAACCGGTTGTGTTCAACCGCAGTCCCGACAGGCCGGCGCCGCCGGTTCCACCGGCCGTGTTGATGGCGCCGCTGTTGGTCAGGGTGATGCGGCCGCCGTTCACGTTGTAGCCGTGCGCAACGCCCGTGACCGTGCCGCTGTTGTTGTGCGTGGTGGGGTTGCCGCCGGAATAGACGCCGTCGTAGCCGGTGATCGTGCCCGTGTTGGTCACCGAAGCGCCGCCGGAGCCGTAAACGCCCGCGGTGCCCGTCGATCCGGTTCCGGTGATCGTCCCGGCGTTGTTCACCGAGGCGACGTTCTGGTACCAGATGCCGCTCGAACCGGTGATCGTTCCGGTCGCGGTATTGGTCACCAGGCCGTCGCTGCTGAAGTGCACGCCGTGGCTGCCCGTGCCGCTGGCGGTCAGGGCGCCGTTGTTGGTGACCGTGTTCGTCCCGTTGACCAGATACAGGGCGGCGTTCGAGGACGTGTTGCCGGTCGATGTGATGGTGACGCCCGCGGCGATGTTGACCGCGTAGTTGCCGACGTTCGTATAGACGCCGGTCGCGCCGGTGACGTTGGCCCCCAGGTTGAACGTGCCGGTGTTGCCGAACGTCCCGGCGGTCACGCTGATGGCGCGAGCCGTGGCGGTGATCGCCGCCGTGGTCGTGAGGTTGATCGTGTTCGTCGAGGTGCCGGTGGTCGACAGGTCCACGCCTGTGGCGAACGCCGTGACGTTGCCGATCGCCGCACCGACATTGATCGAGAACAGGTCGACGTTGGTGCCGCCGCTGCTGGTGGCGATGATCCCGGTGCCAACGCCGTTCGAGGTGCTGTTGATCGTGCCGCCGCCGCTGGTGGTGATCTCGGCGCCGGCGGTGTTGGTGGAGTGGATGCCCGTCGGGGCGACGATCGCCGCCTGGGACTGGATGTTGCTGCGGCCGCCCGTCGCGTCGGTGCGGATGCCGGTGACCAGCGCATTGATCGAGCCGCCCGTCATCTCGACGAAGCTGCCGTAGAAATTGCTCGAATTGATGCCGGTGTCGAAGCCCGAGAAGGTTGACGAGCCCAGCTGGATGCTGGCGTTGACGGCGGTGACGGCGTTGAAGCCGGCGATGTGGGTGCCGTTGGCGACGAACGACTGGCTCTGGTTCGAGGCGTCGAACGAGACATAGCCCGAGGCGGCCAGGAGGTTGATGCCGTAGCTGCCCGTGAAGGTCGAGCCGCTGGAGGTGATGCCGATGCCCATGTTGGCGTTGGTCTGGACGTAGAGCGCCGCGCCCCCGTTCACCGTCGTGGTCAGGGTGTTGACGCCGGTCAGGGTCACGCCGGTCGAGTTCAGGCCGCCGGTCGACCCCAGGATGCGCAAGGCGTCGGCCGTCGGAGCGCCGGTGGTGTTGTTGATGACCACGCTGTCGACCGTGGTCGTGGTCGACTGGCTGATGTTGGAGATCTGGATGCCGCCGCCGGATCCGGACTGGTCGCTGACCGTGGGAGCGCCGCCGCCTGACCGGGTGATCGTGCCGCCGCCGGCGGGGTTCACGACAACCTGGGCGAAGGCCGGGGAGACCGCCAGCGACGCCGCGATCAGGGCTGTGGATCCCAGCAGGCCCATACGCATCCGCCGCGCCGCGTCGGCGCTGGTGTTCGAGCGAGCAGGCGTGCGCGAGCCCGCGACGGGGCGCTTGTTGGAAGCCGACATGTAGAACTCACCCCGAACGGCCGGCTTCCGCCGACGCTAAATATCAACCACGCACAGAGGGAGCACACGTCGCCCACACCAAACGGACGGCGGTAATACATTGGCAACCATAGTGAAGGAATGGCTCGCATAGCGGCGTTCGTCCCAAACTTGGGACGTCTCGCCTGAAGCGGGATTTCTCCAGATTCCGTGGTGGTTTTCTCTCCACGTCGGCGAGACACTTGGGGCGTGCAGGCGATGTCCCGATTCTACCGGGCGCTGACGAATTTAGACTTAAGGATGTGCGAACATCCGGACGTCCGTACTTGGAGTTGAGCCTTCCGCGCCACAGTTCCGGCGAAATTCGCCGTGGGGCGGTCCGGAACTGTGGCGAAACGGCAATAGACGTGGGAGATAGCCGCCTTGGCTTGCAACTATCGCTTCCGCGTGGTGTTGTGTTCGCCGACGCTGTCTAATCATCACGGAGCCGACCTATGAAGAAAACTCTTGCTGCAATCGCGACCGGCGCCCTGCTGATCGCCGGCCAGGCCGTCGCCGCCAACCAGGTTTCCGCCGCCCCGAGCGTCGCTGACCGCGTGGGCAGCACCGCCGGCGCCTCCGACGAGTTCGGCGGTTCGATCGCCCCCGGCCTGATCTTCGCCGTGGTGGCCATCGCCGCCTTCGCCGCGGTGGTTGCCGCCGACGACGACTCCGAGAGCGACTAAGTCGACCGGCTGACGAGTTCGTCGGCCTTCAGACCATCATGGACGGCGGCTCCCCCGGGAGCCGCCGTTTTCGTTTGCGCCATTGTCGTTTGCGCCGGGACCGGGCGCGCGCGACGGCGCCGTCAGTGATCCTGGGAGACCTCCCGCATCCAGCCGACCCATTTGCGGCGGCTGTCCTCGGGATCGCCCGGATACGAGGCCTCCACCTCGGCGCGATAGGCTCGTGCGGAGACCTGGTAGGCCTCGCTGAACATCCGGTTCAGGCCCGCTTCGTCGCCCAGTCCGAATCTATGGGCCAGTTCGGCCAGCGTTAAGGCCGTCCGGTTGTCCAGGGCCCTGCGCACAGCGTCCAGCCGACGGTTCTGGATCAGCCGGGCGACGCCGCCATAGTCCTCGAACAGCCGGTAAAGGGCCGAGCGGGACATGCCGGTTTCCCGGCTCACCGTCGCGACCGAGAGGCCCGGATCGCCCAGATTGTCCTCGATCATCCGCCCTACCGCATCGCGGCGCGCATATTCCCGCCGATGCGCCTCGTTGCCGACGCGTCCCTTGTCCTCGACGGCCCCCAGGATATGAATGAAGGCTCGCGCCAGCCCGGGCAGCGCCTCGGTCTCGATCGTGTCGCCGTGGCGGGCCAGCGACCGGAGGAAGTCCGCAAGCATCAGATTGCGTGGCGCCTTCAGCAGCCGTCCGTGCAGCCCCCCGGCCGTTCCACGCGCCGCCTCGATCAGGTCACGGGACACGCTGACGGTCAGAACATGCGCATCGATGAATTCAGTCCGCGCAGGACGAACCGTGTCCATCACATAGATTTCTCCGGGGCTCGCCAGGTTGAACCCACTGGCCGCCCCGCCAATGACCTGGCCCGAGATCACCAGACTCAGAACGATATGATCGAAGCGATCCTTGCTTGCCCGCCCATCCCGGGAATGGACCACCCCCGTCAGGCGCCTTTCGAAAAGCAGCAGGCCATCCAGCCGCCACGCGCTGACCTGGGCCTGGAATGGCCCGTCGCCCCGGGTTACATCCGACCCGTTGCTATACAGCAGCCGATAGGCCTCGAACGCCTCGCCTTCGGACAGCGCGTCGCTGGAATAACTGAAGCGCTCTGTCATGCGGGACGGATACTGCTACGCAAAGGTGGGGAAATCAGACGCTGGCGTCCACGGCCTCGTCGCACTTGGGCTGAACGAACGCCGTGCGTCAACCGGTTGCTCCGGGCGGCGGCGCCTCATCCCCCATAGACGGCCTCCCGATTTTGTTTTAGGCTTAAAATATGTTGTCAGGACGGGCCGTCACAAGCATAGCCGTCGTCGGCGCCGGACCCGGCGGCCTGTACCTCGCCATATCCCTGAAGCTGCGGAACCCGGCGCTCGATGTGATCGTGCACGAGCGCAATCGGCCCGACGACACCTTCGGCTGGGGCGTGGTGTTCTCCGACCAGACCCTGGCGAATCTCAAGCTCAACGACCCCGAAACAGCGGCGGCGATCGAGGCGGCCTTTGTCCACTGGGACGATATCGACGTGCATATTCACGGTCGGACGATCCGTTCTGGCGGGCACGGCTTCGCGGGCATCGGCCGCCAGAAATTGCTGACGGTCCTTCAGGACCGCGCCCGCTCGCTGGGCGTCGACCTCCGCTTCCAGGACGAGGTCGCCGACATTCGCGCCCTGCCCGCCGACGTCGTCGTCGCCGCGGACGGCCTGAACAGCCGCATCCGGAATGACAATCCCGAGGTCTTCGGCGTCGATATCGACGTGCGGACCAACAAATACATCTGGCTGGGCACCAGACAGTCGTTCGACGCCTTCACCTTCGCCTTCGTCGAGACCCCTCACGGCTGGATCTGGGCCCACGCCTACCAGTTCGAGCCGGGCGCCTCGACCTTCATCGTCGAATGCACCGAGGCGACCTGGCGCGGCCTCGGCTTCGACGCCATGGATCAGGACCAGACCTGCCGCACCGCCGAGGCGCTGTTCGCCGACTGGCTGGGCGGCCACGCCCTGATGAGCAACGCCAGACATCTGCGCGGCTCGGCCTGGCTGAACTTCCCGCGCGTCGCCTGCGCCAATTGGCGCGACGGCAAGGTGGTGCTGCTGGGCGACGCCGCCCATACCGCCCACTTCTCCATCGGCTCGGGCACCAAGCTGGCGTTCGAGGACGCCATCCGCCTCGCCGAAGCCCTGACAGAAGGCGGCGACCTCGACGCCGCCCTCGCCGACTACGAAGCGGAACGCCGGGTCGAGGTGCTGAAGCTGCAGAGCGCGGCGCGCAACTCGACCGAATGGTTCGAGACGGTGGACCGCTATGTGGACCTCGACCCGCTGCAATTCGCCTACAGCCTGCTGACCCGCAGCCAGCGCGTCAGCCACGAAAACCTGCGCCTGCGCGACAAGGGGTTTCTGACCAGCGTCGAGCGCTGGTTCGCTGAAAGCGCGGGCGCTCCGCCTACGGACGAACCGCCCGCGCCGATGTTCGCGCCCTTGCGGCTGCGCGGCCTGACCCTGCCCAACCGTGTCGTCGTGTCGCCCATGTGCATGTATTCGGCCGAGGACGGGACGGTCGGCGACTTCCACCTCGTCCATCTCGGCGCCCGGGCCCTGGGCGGGGCGGGACTGGTCTTCACCGAGATGACGGACGTCTCGGCCGACGCCCGTATCACGCCGGGCTGTGCAGGGATGTACCGTCCCGCGCACCGCGACGCCTGGAGGCGGATTGTCGACTTCGTCCATGGGCAGGGTTCGCGCCTCGCCATCCAGCTGGCCCACGCCGGACGCAAGGGATCGGTCGAACGGCCGTGGGGTCCGCGCGCCGACCAACCGCTCGAGGAAGGCTGGGAGTTGATCGCCCCGTCCTCCATTCCGTGGTCGGACGAAGACCGGACTCCGCGTGAAATGACCCGCGTGGACATGGACCGCGTCCGGGATGATTTCGTCCGCGCCACGCGTTGGGCCGATGAAGCCGGCTTCGACATGGTCGAGCTGCACTGCGCCCACGGCTATCTGCTGTCGTCCTTCCTGACGCCGATGTCGAACCACCGCGCCGACGAATACGGCGGCTCCGTCGACAATCGGCTGCGCTTCCCGCTGGAAGTCTTCGCCGCCATGCGCGCCGTCTGGCCCGACGACAAGCCGATGTCCGTCCGCCTGTCGGCCAGCGACTGGGTCGAGGACGGCCTGACGCCCGAGGATTCCGTCGCCATCGCCCGCGCCTTCGCCGAGGCCGGCTGCGACCTGATCGACGTCTCCGCCGGCCAGACCTCGCCGGACTCGAAACCCGTCTACGGCCGCATGTTCCAGACGCCCTTCAGCGACCGCATCCGCAACGAGGCGGGGGTGGCCACCATGGCCGTCGGCAACATCTATGAGACCGACCACGTGAACAGCATTCTCGCCGCCGGCCGCGCGGACCTGTGCGCCCTCGCCCGGCCGCATCTGGCCGATCCGAACTGGAGCCTGCGCGCAGCCGCCGAACTGGGCTGGCGCGGGATTCAGCCGCCGGTCCAGTACCGCGCCGGCTTCGCCCAGCTGGCCCGCAACCTTGAAAAGTCGTCGCAGGCGGGGCCCGTATGAGCCTGACCGGACACCACGCCGTGGTCACCGGGGCCGGCTCCGGCATCGGCCGGGCGACGGCCGAACGGCTGGCCGAGGCCGGCTGTCAGGTCACCCTGATCGGACGCCATGTCGCCCGTCTGAACGAGACAGCCGACCGCATAGGCGACCTCGCCTTCGCCGCCCCCGCCGACGTCACCGACCCGGACGCCCTGGCCGCCGCCATCGAGGTCGGCCGCGACCGGTTCGGCCCGATCGACATCCTGATCAACAATGCCGGCGCCGCGTCGTCCGCCCCCTTCCTCAAGACCGACGCCGACGCCTTCCGCGCCATGCTGGCGCTCAATCTCGAGGCTCCGGCCGAAGCCGCCCGACTGGTCCTGCCGGGCATGCTGACGCGCCGTTGGGGCCGAATCGTCAACGTCGCCTCGACGGCGGGCCTGAAGGGCTACGCCTATGTCTCGGCCTATGTCGCGGCCAAGCACGGCCTCGTCGGCCTGACCCGCGCCCTGGCGCTCGAGGTCGCCTCGAAGGGCGTCACCGTCAACGCCGTCTGCCCCGGCTTCACCGAAACCGAACTGGTCGCCCGCTCGATCGAAGCGATCATCGGCAAGACCGGCCGCACCGAGGACGAGGCGCGCGCCGCCCTCGCCGCCTCCAACCCCCAGGGCCGGTTGATCACGCCAGACGAAGTGGCCATGACCATCGTCTGGCTCTGCGGCGACGGCGCCTCCGGGGTCAACGGCGCCGCCGTCCCCGTGGCCGGGGGCGAGCTGTGAGCGCCGCCGCCGCTCTTCCTGACCGCCCGCTTCCGGACAGGTTGGGCGGCGCCCCCGACGGCAAGCGCTCGCTGCGCCTGTGGCTGCGGCTTCTGACCTGCACCACCACCATCGAACAGACCATTTCCCAGCGCCTGCGCGACGAGTTCGGCTCCACCCTGCCCCGGTTCGACATGCTGTCGGCGCTGGATCGCGCGGGCGAGGCGGGCCTGACCATGGGCGAGGCGGCGGGCATGCTGATGGTGTCCAACGGCAACGTCACCGGCCTCGCCGCGCGGCTCAAGGCCGACGGCCTGATCGAGGCCATGGCCGGGACTGATCGCCGGGTTCAGCGCCTGCGCCTGACGCCGCCCGGCCAGAGCCGCTTCACCGCCATGGCCCGGGCTCACGAACGCTGGCTCGAGGCCCTGTTCGCCGACCTGACCGCGGCCGAGGCCGACGACCTGACCCGCCTGCTGGAGCGCGCCAAGCGGTCGCTCCACGCCACCACGCACGAGGAGCTGAACGGATGAAGGCGCGCGACTACAAGGCGGCCCATTTCCTGTGGTCGGTGGACGACGACGGCGTGGCCACCCTGACCCTGAACCGGCCCGAGCGGAAGAATCCGCTGACGTTCGACTCCTATGCCGAGATGCGCGACCTGTTCCGTGCCCTGGTCCACGCCGACGACTGCAAGGTCGTCATCGTCACCGGCGCCGGCGGCAATTTCTCCTCGGGCGGCGACGTGCACGAGATCATCGGCCCGCTGACCGAAATGGACATGCCGGCCCTGCTCGCCTTCACCCGCATGACGGGCGATCTGGTCAAGGCGATGCGCGGCTGCCCGCAGCCAGTGATCGCCGCGCTGGACGGGGTCTGCGTCGGCGCCGGCGCCATCATGGCCATGGCCTCGGATCTGCGCATCGCCACGCCGCGGACGAAGACGGCCTTCCTGTTCACCCGTGTCGGCCTGGCCGGCTGCGACATGGGCGCCTGCGCCATCCTGCCCCGCCAGATTGGCCAGGGCCGCGCCTCGGAGCTGCTGTTCACCGGTCGGGTCATGACCGCCGACGAGGGCGAGCGCTGGGGCTTCCACAATCGGGTCGTCGAGGGCGAGGCGCTGATGGAGACGGCGCTGGAACTGGCCCGTCCGCTGGCCAGGGGCCCGACCTTCGCCCACGGCATCACCAAGAACCAGCTCAACGTCGAATGGGACATGAGCCTGGACGCCGCCATCGAGTCCGAGGCCCAGGCCCAGGCCATCTGCATGCAGACCAAGGACTTCCGTCGCGCCTACGAGGCCTTCGCGGCGAAACGCGAGCCGGTGTTCGAGGGGAACTGAGCCATGGCCGACCGCACCTTCCTGGACTGGCCCTTCTTCGACGAACGCCACCGCGCCTTCGCCGCCGACATCGAAGCCTGGGCCGAGGCGAACGGCGACGCGCTGCACCTGCACGGCGACCACGACCTCGACGGCGACTGCCGGACGATCCTGAAGGCGCTGGCCGAGGGCGGCTGGCTGAACAACGCGGTGCCGGATGCGAACGGAAAGCTCGACGTGCGCACCCTGTGCCTGACGCGCGAGACCCTCGCCCGCCGCTCCGGCCTCGCCGACTTCGTCTTCGCCATGCAGGGGCTCGGCTCCGGCCCGATCAGCCTGTTCGGCACCGACGCGCAGAAGGCCCGCTGGCTGCCCGGCGTCGCGTCCGGCGAGACCATCGCCGCCTTCGCCCTGTCCGAGCCCGACGCCGGCTCCGACGTCGCCGCCCTGTCGACCTCCGCGCGCCGCGACGGCGACGGCTGGGTCCTCGACGGGACCAAGACCTTCATYTCCAACGGCGGCCTCGCCGACCGCTACACCGTCTTCGCCCGCACCGGCGARGGGACSGGCGCCAAGGGCATCAGCGCCTTCGTCGTCGACGCCGGGACCCCCGGCTTCGAGATCGTCGAACGCATCCCCCTGATGGCCGCCCATCCGCTGGCCACCATCCGTTTCAACGCCTGCCGCATCGACGAAGACCGCATCCTCGGCGCCCCGGGCGACGGCTTCCGCATCGCCATGGCCACGCTGGAYGTGTTCCGCTCGACCGTSGCCGCCGCCGCCCTCGGCTTCTCGCGCCGCGCSTTCGACGAGGCCGCSWSSCGCACCGKCKCCCGCCRGCTGTTCGGCGCGCCGATGAGCGAYCTGCAACTGGTGCAGGCCTCGCTGGCCGACATGGCYCTGAAGATCGACGCCTCGGCCCTGCTGATCTACCGCGCCGCCTGGCTGAAGGATCAGGGCGCGCCGGCGGGTTGGGGTTCATGCTGCCCGGGTTCGCGCTGCTGAAGATCGACGCCTCGGCCCTGCTGATCTACCGCGCCGCCTGGCTGAAGGATCAGGGCGCGCCGCGCGTCACCCGCGAGGCCGCCATGGCCAAGCTCTACGCCACCGACGAGGCCCAGCAGGTCATCGACGCGGCGGTCCAGCTGTTCGGCGGCCTCGGCGTCGTCTCGGGCCATCCGGTCGAGCGGCTGTACCGCGAGATCCGCGCCCTGCGCATCTATGAAGGCGCGTCCGAGGTGCAGAAGATCGTCATCGCGCGGCAGGTCCTCGCCGGCATGGGCGGAGGCGCCTGATGAGGACCAGCGCCCACATCGACCGGTTCGTCCTCGATCACCTGCCGCCGGCGGACCAGCAACCCGAGCTCGTCTTCGACCTGCCGGAACTGGCCTATCCCGAGCGTTTGAACGCCGGCGTCGAACTGCTGCGCCGGGCCATTGAAGCGGCAGGCCCTGACGCCCGCGCGCTCATCGACTTTGACCACGAATTCTCCTGGGCCCGGGTCGACGCCATCTCGGGCCGGATGGCGCGGGTGCTGGTCGAGGACATGGGGCTGATCCCCGGCAATCGCGTCCTGCTGCACGGCCAGAATTCGGCTTGGACGGTGCTGGCCTGGTTCGCGATCCTCAAGGCCGGCGGCGTGGTCGTCGCCACCATGCCCATGCTCCGCGCGGCCGAACTGGCGACGGTGATCGACAAGGCCCGGATCAGCCACGCGCTGGTCTATTCAACCCTCGCCGACGCCGTGACAGAGGCCCGTGCGACCTCGCCCTCACTGACCCACGTCATGGATTCCACCGCGCTGCAGGCGGCCGCCCAGGCTCTGCCGGCCGGCTTCCGCTTCGACGCCGTCGATACGGCCGCCGACGATCCGGCCCTTATCGCCTTCACCTCAGGCACGACGGGCAAGCCCAAGG
This sequence comes from Brevundimonas sp. Root1423, assembly GCF_001426805.1. NCBI lineage: Bacteria > Pseudomonadati > Pseudomonadota > Alphaproteobacteria > Caulobacterales > Caulobacteraceae > Brevundimonas > Brevundimonas sp. Root1423. The sequence continues at coordinate 26,212 of NZ_LMFL01000067.1, read as the reverse complement.
GCTGCGTCCACTTCCATCGCGACATCCTCGCCATGGCCGACACCTTCGCCCGCCACGTCGTCGGCCTGACGAAGGACGACATCGCCGTCGGCACCCCGCCGATCGCCTTCACCTTCGGTCTTGGGGGTCTGGTGGTGTTCCCCGCCGCCGTCGGCGCCGCGACGGCCTTCGCGCCCCGCCCCGGCTTCGAGGCCCTGGCCGAGACCATCGAGCGCTGCGGGGCCACCGCCCTGTTCACCGCCCCGACAGGCTACCGCGCCCTGCTGAAGCTGGCCGGCCAGCATGACCTGTCCAGCCTGCGCACCTGCGTCTCGGCCGGAGAGGCCCTGCCCGCCGCCACCTCGGACGCCTGGCATGAGGCGACCGGCGTCCGCATCATCGACGGCATCGGCTCGACCGAGATGATCCACGTCTTCATCTCGGCCCGCGGCGACGACATCCTCCGCCCCGGCTACCGCGCCCTGCTGAAGCTGGCCGGCGACCACGACCTGTCCTCCCTGCGCACCTGCGTCTCGGCCGGCGAAGCCCTGCCCGCCGCCACCTCCGACGCATGGCATGAGGCGACCGGCGTCCGCATCATCGACGGCATCGGCTCGACCGAGATGATCCACGTCTTCATCTCGGCCCGCGGCGACGACATCCGCCCCGGCAGCACCGGCAAGGCGGTGCCCGGCTATCAGGCCCGGATCATCGACGCGGACGGCCGGCCCCTGCCACCGGGCGAAACCGGCCGCCTCGCCGTGCGCGGSCCCACCGGCTGCCGCTATCTCGATGATGCGCGTCAGGCGGCCTATGTCCAGGACGGCTGGAATCTGACCGGCGACGTCTACCGGCTGGATGAGGACGGCTRKTTCTGGTTCGTGGCCCGGTCCGACGACATGATCATCTCGTCCGGCTACAACATCGGCGCGCCCGAGGTGGAGCACGCCCTGCTGCGCCACGACGCCGTGGCCGAGGCCGCCGTCATCGGCGCCCCCGATCCCGAACGCGGCCAGATCGTCCAGGCCTTCGTGGTCCTGAACGAGGGCCACGACCCCTCGGACGCCCTCCGCACCGAGCTTCAGACCTTTGTGAAGGGCGTCATCGCCCCCTACAAATACCCGCGCGGGCTCGATTTCGTCGACGCCCTGCCCAAGACCCAGACCGGCAAGCTGCAGCGCTTCCGGCTCAAGGAGCCGGGATGACGGGCGAGGTCTTCACGGTCGAACGTCGCGTCCGCTTCGCCGACTGCGACGCGGCGGGCATCGTCTTCTTCCCGCGCTATTTCGAGATGCTGAACGGGGTGGTCGAGGACTGGTTCGCCGGGCCGCTGCAGGCCTCGTTCCGCGAGCTGCACGTCAACCGCCACGTCAGCGTCCCGACCGCCGCCGTCGAGGCCCGTTTCATCGCCCCGTCGCGGCTGGAGGACGAGCTGACCTTTGAACTGACGGTGACGAAGCTCGGCGGCGCGTCGTGCGGCCTGCGGCATCGTATCAGCTCGGGCGGCGAACTGCGGTTCGAGGCGACCCAGACCATCGTCTACGTCGGCGCCTCGCTGAAGCCCGAGCCCTGGCCCGAGGCCCTTCGCGCCCGCCTCGCCCCCTTCGTGGAGACGCCCTGATGAACCGGATCCTGCTTCCCGAAGGCTGGCCCCGGCCGAAGGGCTATTCCAACGGCGTGGAGGCGACCGGCCGCATGGTCTTCGTCGCCGGCCAGATCGGCTGGACGCCCGAGGGCGTGTTCCCCGGGCCGGGATTCGCCGACCAGTTCCGCCAGACGATCGACAACACCCTCGCCGTCCTCGCCGAGGCCGGCGCGGGCCCCGAACACATCGTCCGCATGACCTGGTACGTGGTGGACAAGGCCGAATACCTGTCCGCCCTGCGCGAGATCGGCGCGGTCTGGCGCGAGTTGATCGGGCCCCACTACCCCGCCATGGCCGTGGTCGAGGTCAAGGGGCTCATCGAGGACTCCGCCCGCGTCGAGATCGAGACCACCGCCGTCGTCCCCGCATAAACGGGGTCAGGCCGACGACCGGGTTCCAGCGTTCGTCGCCCCTTTCGACGCCGCGGGCTCAGACGCTGGCATCCAGCGCCCGCCGGCCGGCGAAGGCCAGGGCGACGCCCGCCCCCACGATCGCCGCCACGCTGACCACAGCGGCGATCGCCCAGGTCAGGGCGCCGTGACCAGTCCCGCCGTGATCGCTGACGATTCCGGTCAGCAACGGCCCCAGGCCGACGCCGATCAGGGAGACGAAGGCCAGATAGACGGCTCCGACCTGCGGCCGCAGACGGGGCTGCGTCAGGGCCTGGACCTCGATCAGCGCGATGACCGCCGTGAAGCCGCCGCCGACTGTCAGACCGGCCAGGCCTGCCGCCGCCATGGGCAGCCCCCGCGCCGACGCCAGCGCCACGACGCTGACCAGCGCCAGCGCCATCCCCGCCGCAAGCAGCGGACCGGCGCCGAAGCGCCGCCCCACGGGCGAGCCCAGGGTCCACCCCCCTCCCAGATGCCCGAGCGGCGCGAAGCTCAGGGCCACCGCGCCCGCGACAAGCGCGGCCTGCGCTGGCGTCAGGCTGAAGCTGCGATTCAGGATCGAGGGGCTCCAGGCGGCGGTGGCCTGGATCATCAGCACCGCGCAGGCCCCGATGATCAGAAGGGGCGCGAAGACGCGCCAGCGGCGGCCCAGCAAACGAAACGCGTCGCCGAGACCCTGACCCGGCTCGCGGACGACGGTCTCATGGCCGCGCCCGCTCCATACCAGCAGAGCGATCAGCACAAGATTTGGGAGCGCCAGGGCCAGACACGCCGCCCGCCAGGGCTCCAGCCCGGCGACGGCCCGGCCGGCGACCATGGCCAGCGCAGCCCCGCCGAGCACCAATGCAGCGCTGCGCCCGGTGGCCGATCCGGTGGTGAAGGTCGACAGCGCGCGGGCCCTGCGCCCGGCGTCGTCCTGCGCGGTCAGCAGCATGAGGGCTGCGGGCACGAAGGCCGCCTGACCCAGACCCAGGGCCACACGCGCCGCCAGCATCGAAGGGTAGTCGGGGGCCAGGGCGAACAGAACGGCGCCGGCGGTCCAGACGATCACGCAGGCCGCCGCGACCCGATAGGGATTCCGGCCAGCGATGAAATGGCCCGCCCCGAGCAGGCCGAATGCGTAGAGGGTCGAGAAGGCCGGCCCCTGCAACAGGCCGATCTGGGTGTCGTTCAGGCCGAATTGGGTTCGGATCAGGGGGGCCACGACGGCTGGCAGGCTGCGATCGACGAAGGCCGCGAAATGGCTGGCTGCGACGATCAGGATGGCGGCCCACGCCAGGGGCGCGAGCCGGTCGGAAGACGGAATCTGGGAGATGAGCCGTCCTCTCAGCCCGAGCGCTGGCAGAACCGAAGTCTCGGCGGCGAAGCCGGATCGGTCAAGCCTTGCCGTGTTCGCTGAACCGCCATTTCATCGCCAGCACGCCCGACGCCATCACGAGGGCGCAGGCGTTGGCCACGATGATGGGCCAGGCCCCCGTCAGCACCCCATAGGCGGTCCACAGGATGAAACAGGTCACCGTCAGGGAATAGGTCTTGAGCGACACGGACGAGGCGTCCCGCTCCTTCCAGATCTTGATCATCTGCGGCGCGAAGCTGGTGATCGAACAGAGGGCGGCGGCCGTGCCGACGACATTGGCGACCAACTCGCTCACGCGCGGGTCTTTCGCGCCGGGGCCGCGGTCTTGGCCTTGCCGGGCCCCTTTCCCGCGGCCGCCTTCCGTCGACGGTTTCCCGCGGTTGTGTCCTCGGCCCGGGTGGCCACGACCGGCAGCGCGCCGGCCCCCTCGCCATGAACGCGCGCCGCCCGTTCCTCGACCTGGCCGAGAATTTTGTCGAGATCCTTCTCGGTCAGATGTTCGATGCCGACGAACCGCTCGTCCGCCGCCCGGACCGCATGCAACAGTTCGTCGAGCTTGGCCTGCATGGCGGCGCCGTCCCGGTTCTGTGTGTTCTGGATCAGGAAGACCATCAGGAAGGTGACGATGGTCGTCCCGGTGTTGATGATCAGCTGCCAGGTCTCGCTGAAATTGAAGATCGGGCCCGTCGCCGCCCAGAGCAGCACGATCAGCACGCAGCCGAGGAAGGTCCACGGCTTGCCGGCGATCCTGGCGGTCGCCGTGGCGAAGGAGACGAACAGCTTTTCCATGCCGCTCCAACCCGTTCGCCCCGCCGAAGGTTGCCGCCTACGGCGCCGCCAGCGTCGGCGGCCGGCGCTCATAGGTCCGCTGTTCATAGGCATGGCCCAGCGACAGGATGCGGGCGTCGTCCCACTTGCCGCCGATGAAGCTGATCCCCACCGGCATGCCGCGGTCGAAGCCCATCGGCACGGTCAGGTGCGGATAGCCCGCCACCGCCGCCAGCCGGCTGGCCGAGCCCTGGGCGTTGTCATCGTCCTCGCGGTCATTGGTCCAGGCGCGCGAGGTCGTCGGCGCGATCAGGGCGGCGACCGTATGGTCCGCCAACATCTTGTCGATGCCCTCGGGACCCGCGGCGCGCAGCGAGTTGGCGCGCGCGTCCAGATAGACCGGATCCTCCAGCCCCGTGGTCGCCTCCGCCCGCAGGAACAGCTCCTGGCCGAACAGCACCGTCTCGCGCGGCTCGGCGTCGTTGAAGGCGATCAGGTCCGCCAGGGTCCGGGTCGGCACCTGCGCCGGGTCGGTCGAGGCCAGATAGGCGTTCAGATCGTGCTTCAGTTCGCTCATCAGGACCTGGATTTCCCAGCCGCCGAGGGCGCGGAAATCCTTCGGCGCCTCGGTGATCTCGACCAGTTCGGCCCCCGCGTCGCGCAGGGCCTGCAGGGCCCGTTCGAATTCGGCCTGCGTCTCCGCCGAATAGTTGGAGACCAGGAACCGCATCACGCCGAGCCGGGTCCCGCGCAGGCTGTCCGCGTCCAGAGCCGCGCGATAGTCGACCTTGCGCGCATCGGCCTCGACCGTCGCCGGATCGAGCGGGTCCGATCCCGCGATGACCGACAGCACGATGGCCGCGTCCTCTACGGTGGTGGTGATCGGTCCGGCCGTGTCCTGCGAATGGCTGATCGGGACGATGTGCGTGCGGCTGACCAGCCCCACCGTCGGCTTGAACCCGACGACGCCGTTGACGGAGGCCGGGCAGGTGATCGAGCCGTCCGTCTCGGTGCCGATCGCCGCCGGGACAAGACCCACCGCCACGGCCACGGCGCTGCCAGCGGAGGACCCGCACGGCGTCCGCTCCGGATCGTAAGGGTTCCGCGCCTGCCCGCCGACGGCGCTCCATCCGCTGATGGAATTGGTCGAACGGATGTTGGCCCATTCGGACAGGTTCGCCTTGCCGACGATGACCGCGCCGGCTGCGCGGAGACGCGTGACCAGAGGCGCGTCCCTCCCGGGCGAATTGCCGGCCAGCGCCAGCGATCCCGCCGTCGTCGGCAGTTCGGTCGTTTCGATATTGTCTTTCAGCAGGATCGGCGTGCCGACCAGACCGCTGTCGGCGTCAATGCCCGGTGGCGGCATAACCGGAGAGGGCACGAGCGCGATGACACTGTTCCAGGGATCCCGGCCCGAGCGCGGCCTGGTTCCAAGGTGCTCCACGCAATCAATGATATCCGGTTCGGGACCGTCGATGCAGATCGACCCCATCGACCCCACGCTCCGCCCTGGCTCCGTCTTTATGCAGGGGACGGGCCGTCCCGCGGTCCAGCCCCGTTCAGCCAGCATGTACTCCGCGCTCCGCCGCTCTGACGCGGTCAGGGTTTCGAGGGCCCGGCACTGGCTCCCGGCCACGCTCCGCTGGCTGCCGGTCGGCGACGGTGTCTGCGCCGTTGCGTTAGGCGCGCAGAGAACCGCGATCGCCCCTGCGATCAGTCCCGCGCGGCGGGCGCCCTTGAACCGATCGTGCGATCCAGGAAGTCGAGATAGGTACGCCATTGCTGCAGCTGCCTTTCATTGCCCCGCACGCCGTGGCGCTGACCGGGATAGAGCATCAGTTCAAACGGGGTGGACGAGGCCTGCAGCGCGTCGATGACGCGGGTCGAGTTCTCGAGGATGACATTGTCATCGGCCATGCCGTGCATCAGCAGCAGCCGCCCGGTCAGGTTCGGCAGCCGCGGAATGGCGTCCGAGGCGGCATAGCCCGCGGCGTTCGCTTCCGGCGTCGACATGAACCGCTCGGTGTAGTGGGTGTCGTACAGGCTCCACTCGGTCGGCGGGGCGCCGGCGATGGCCGAGGCCAGCCCCATCTTCGGCTCCGTCAGGGCCATCAGGCTCATGAAGCCGCCGTAGGACCAGCCCATCATGGCGATGCGGTCGTCGTCGACATAAGGCAGCGAGCGCAGATAGTCGGCGCCCAGCACCTGGTCCTCGATCTCGGGCTGTCCCATCTTCAGGTAGAGGGCCTGTTTGAAAGCCGCGGAACGATCGCCCTCGCCGCGATTGTCGAGGCGGAAGACGATGTAGCCGGCCTCGGTCAGCAGTTGGCTGGTGGCCGACTGCCACGCCTGCTTGACCCCGCCGCCCGACGGGCCGCCATAGACCTGCATGACCACCGGATACTGTTTCGACGGATCGAAGCCCGGCGGGGTGGTCATCTGCCAGACCAGGGTTTCGCCATGGCTGTCCAGCGTGCCGAAGGTCGGAGTCTGCCGCCGGGAGGCGTAGGGGAAGAAGGGGTGGTCCGCGTCCAGCGCGTTCTCCTCGATCCAGCGCACGAAGGTCCCGTCGGCGCGGTACAGGCCCGACTGCGGCGGCGTGTCGAGATCCGAATAGTTGCCCACGAACGCCGTGCCGGTCTTGTTGACCGAGGCGCTCCACCAGCCGCCGCCCGGCGTCACCGCCACCGGCGTCACCGTCCGGCGCAGCGAGGCGCGGAACATCTGCTGTTCGATCGGCAGTTCGCGCCCGTCGCGCATCGAGGCGGTGAAGAAGACCTCGCCGGTCGCCTGGTTGACGCCGTTCAGCGATTTGACCGGCCAGTCCCCGCGCGTGATCGCCCGCAGACGGCGGCCCTCGCGGTTGTAGAGATACAGGTGCTTCCAGCCGGTCTCCTCCGACGACCAGATGAAGGTGCCGTCATCCAGGGCCTTGAAGTCGTTGCTCAGCGACACCCAGGCGTCCGACCGCTGGGTCGAGATCACGCGGGAGGCGCCGGTCGCCGGATCGACGCGCAGCAGGTCCAGCCGCTTCTGATCGCGGCTCTCGCGCTGCACATACAGGGTGCGGCCGTCGGCCGACCAGTTCACCCGGGCCAGATAGATGTCGGTGTTCTCGCCCAGGTCGACCTTGACCCGGCCGCCGCCGACGATGTCGCGCACATACAGTTCGACCACAGCGTTGGGCCTGCCCGCGCGCGGATAGCGCTGCTCGACAACGGTCGCGCCGCCGCCGGTGATGTCCAGCCGCGGCACGATGTCGACGGGCGATTCGTCGGTGCGCTGCAGGGCGATGTAGCGCTCGTCCGGGCTCCACCAGTAGCCCGTGTCGCGATCCATCTCCTCCTGGGCGATGAACTCGGCGGTCGCCCAGGTGATCAGGCCCTCGCCGTCGTCGGTGATCGGCGTCTCGGCGCCGCTCGCCAGATCGACAACGACCAGGTCCTGATCCCGCACGAAGGAGACATAGTTGCCCTTGGGCGAGACCTTGGCGTCGATCTCGTCGGCCTCGGTTTCGGTCAGCCGGCGCACCGCGCCTCCGTCCCGGCTGGCGAGGAAGATGTCGCCTTCCAGCGGGGCCAGGATGTAACGGCCCTGCTCGTCCCACGAATATTCGACCACGCCGCGCTGCGAGATCCGCATGCGCTCGCGCCGCGCCTTCTCGGCCTCCGACAGTTCGCCGGCGTCGGGGACCAGCGCCCGCGCGTCGATCAGCTTGAACGGCTCGCCGGCGCCCGTCGGGGCGGCCCACAGATCCAGCACGTCCACGTCGTCCTCGCGAGACCGCAGGAAGGCGACCAGTTCGCCGTCCGGCGACAGGCTGACCCCGCGCGCCACCGGTCCGGCCAGCGACGGATTGGCGAACACCCGCTCGGGCGTAAGGATCGCCGGGTCCGCCGTTTGCGCCATCACGGCGGTGAACGGCGACAACGCCGCAAGGAACAGGGTGGAGGCGAGGAGTTTGTTGCGCATGAGGCGAACGCTAGAGGGAGAATTCGTCGTCGTCATCCCCCAAGCTCGGATCGCGACATCCCCGCGGCTTCCCCCCCGCCGCCGCACCGCCTAATAAGCCCCGAGATGACCGACCTCGCCGTTTCCTCCCCGCCCGCGAAAGCCTCGCCCTTCCATGAGCTGAAGGTGTTGTGGGTGCGCCACTGGACCGACCAGCTGTTCAGCTTCGCCATAGAGCGCCCCGACGACTTCCGCTTCCGCTCGGGCGAGTTCGTGATGATCGGCCTGCCCGGCGAGGACGGCGGCAAGCCGATCCTGCGCGCCTATTCCATCGCCAGCCCCTCGTGGGACGAACAGCTGGAATTCCTGTCCATCAAGGTCCCCGACGGCCCCCTGACCTCGCGCCTGCAGAAGATCCAGCCCGGCGACACCGTGCTGATGGGCAGGAAGCCGACCGGCACCCTCGTCCTCGACGCCCTGACCGGCGGAGAGCGGCTGTGGCTGATCGGAACCGGCACCGGCCTGGCGCCATGGCTCAGCGTGGTCCGCGATCCCGACACCTGGGCCCGCTTCGGCCAGGTCGTGGTCTGCCACACGGTGCGCAACGTCGCCGACCTGACCTACCGCGACTTCCTGACCTCCGGAATCCACGACGACCCCCTGGTCGGCGAGGAGGCCAAGGCCCGGCTGGTCTACTACCCCACCGTCACCCGCGAGTCGTTCGAGACCCCCGGCCGGATCACCGACCGCATCAGGTCCGGCGCCCTGTTCGCTGATCTGGGCCTTCCCGCGGGCTTCTCGCCCGAACGTGACCGGGTGATGCTGTGCGGCTCCATGGCCATGATCAAGGAGACGGGCGAACTGCTCGAAGCCTTCGGCCTCAAGGAAGGGTCGAACGCCGAACCGGGCGACTATGTGCTGGAGCGCGCCTTTGTCGGATAGCGTCACGATCGATCCGCGCACCGCGCCGGAGGCCTGCGCCTCCATGGCCGAGGTCCGTCAGGGCGTCGACGCCCTCGACCGCGCCCTCGTCGTCCTGCTCGCCGAGCGTCAGCGCTATATGGACGCCGCCGCCCGCATCAAGCCGGACCGCTCGGTCGTCCACGACGACGCCCGCATCGAGGATGTGGTGCGCAAGGTGCTCATCGCCGCCGAACCCGCCGGCCTCTCGCCCGCCATCGCCGAGCCCGTCTGGCGCACCCTGATCGCCCGCTGCATCGCCCACGAGTTCGAGGCGTTCGACCGCACGCGGGGCTAGCCCCTCAGCGACCTCAGCATCAGCTCGTGCCGGTACGCCGCAACGTCGGCGAGGGCGGCCTCCAGCGCGTCGTGCACCCGCTCCAGCAGCGGCGGCGCGGCGGCCTTGTCCGCCGCCTCCGCCGCCTGACAGGCTTCGGCCAGCGTCCCGGCCCCGATGCCGGCGGCCGCGCCGCGCAGCGTGTGCGCCGCGTCGCGCCAGCCCTCGTCCCGCACGTCCAGCATGGGCGACCACAGGGCCGCCTGCTGGGCGAACAGACCCAGCACCTCCTCGCCGATCCCGTCGTCGCCGCCGGTCGCCGCCTCCAGGACGGCGAAGTCGACGGCGCCGGACAGGTCGCGCAGGGCCATCAGCCGGCGGTCTCCTCGCCCCTGGCCAGCCGCGAGTTCCGGGAGGACCAGACGAAGTAGATGACCAGACCGATCACGTTCCAGATCACGAACCACATCTGCGTCCGGGCCGCGAGGCTGAAGAAGAAGACGATGCAGCCGACGATGGTGATCGCCCCGACCAGCCACCACAGCGGCGCGCGGAACAGACGCGGGCGGTTCGGGTCGCGGACCCGCAGCACGATCAGGCACAGGCCCACGGCCGCGAAGGCCGCCAGCGTCCCGGCGTTGGCCAACGAGGCCAGCTCGTCCAGCCGCATCACCCCCGCCAGCGCCGCCACGACGATGGCGGTGAAGACCGTCACCACCGCTGGCACGCCGCGCACCGACACCCGGGCCAGACGCCGCGGCAGCAGGCCGTCTCGCGCCATGCCCAGGAAGATGCGGCTCTGGCCGAACAGGAAGGCCAGCAGCACGGTCGGCAGGGCGATCACCGCGCTGGCCGCGATCCACTGCGCCGCCGTGCCCTGCCCCATCTCGCGCAGGATCAGGGCCAGCGGTTCCGGGCTTTCGGCGAAGCTGGCCACGGGCCGGGCCCCGATCGCGGCGGCCGCGACGACCAGATACAGGGCCGTGCAGACCACCATCGAGCCGACGATGCCGATGGCCAGATCGCGCTCGGGCCGTTTGGTTTCCTCGGCCGCCGTCGAGATGGCGTCGAAGCCGTAGAAGGCGAAGAAGATGATGGCCGCCGCCGCCATGACGCCGGTCTGGACCACGGGCTGGCCGGTGATCTGCTCGGCGAACGGCAGGGCCGGCGCGCCGAAGCCGTTGGGCATGAAGGGCGTGAAGTTGGCGGCGTCGAAGGCCGGCAGGGCGATGGCCACGAAGGCGATCAGGGCCAGGATTTTGATGACCACCAGCACCGCGTTCAGCGTCGCGCTCTCGCGCGTGCCCAGCAGCAGCAGGCCGGTCACCACGGCGATGATGAACACCGCCGGCAGGTTGACGATCCCGCCCGCCACGTGCGGTCCGACCGTCAGCGCCGTCGGCAGGTCCAGCCCCATGCCGCTCAGGAAGCCGACCGCATACCCCGACCAGCCCACGGCCACCGCCGACACGACCAGCGAATATTCCAGGATCAGGCTCCAGCCCACGATCCAGGCGACCAGCTCGCCGAGCACGGCGTAGGAATAGGTGTAGGCGCTGCCCGCCGCGGGCATCATCGTCGACAGCTCGGCGTAGGCGAGGGCGGCGCAGGCGCAGACCAGGCCCGCCAGGGCGAAGCTGATCATCACCGCCGGCCCGGCCAGCCCGGCTCCGACCCCGATCAGGGTCAGGATGCCGGTGCCCACGATGGCCCCGACGCCCAGGGCCATCAGGTGCGGCCAGCTCAGCGTCTTCTTCAGCGCATGCCCGCTGTGCGGGGCCAGCATGGCGTCGATCGAGCGCCGGCGGTTCCAGAAGGCCATGGTGCGTTTTCCCCCGTCGCCGCTCCCCGGCGGCTGATTCACGACCCTAGACCGTCCTGCGACAAACCGGAACGGCCAGCCGCATCCCCTTGCACGCGAGCGGCATTCCCATTAGGTACGCCCCCTCGCCGACGCCGGTCCTGGACTGGCACGGTCGGGACGGCACGAGCCTTGCGAGGCTCCGCCTGACGTATGGTCCGGGTGATTAGCTCAGTTGGTAGAGCAGCTGACTCTTAATCAGCGGGTCGTAGGTTCGAACCCTACATCACCCACCATCGTCCTTCCCTCTCCCCTCCATCCTGCATAGGCTCCCCCTTCTTCGCGGAGGGGCGTTTCATGCGGCGGATCGGCCAGGGCACGATATGGGCGGCGGTTCTGGTTCTGGCCCTCGCCGGCTGCGCCACCGCGCAGGAAGCGCCCCCGCCCCTCCCCACGCCCTTCGAGGCCGTCGACCCCTTCATCGGCACGGCCGGCAAGGGCCACACCTTCCCCGGCGCGGTGGCCCCGTTCGGCATGGTGCAGCTCAGCCCCGACACAGACTACCGGCCGTTCCGCCAGTCCTATGACTGGGCCTCGGGCTACCGCTACGACGACCCGACCATCATGGGCTTCTCGCACACCCATTTCTCGGGCACCGGCCATTCCGACCTCGGCGACGTGCTGATCACCCCGATCTCGGGCGAGTTGAAATGGGACCCCGGCGCGGCCGACCAGCCCGGCTCGGGCTACCGCTCGCGCTACAGCAAGGCGTCCGAGACCGCCGAGCCCGGCTATTACGCCGTCAGCCTGACCGACTCGGCCGTGCGCGCCGAACTGACCGCGGGCGTCCGCATCGGCCTGCACCGCTACAGCTTCCCGCGCGGCGCTCCCGCCCGCGTCCTGCTCGACTTGCGCAACTCCATCTACGACTACCCCGGCAAGGTGCTGTGGTCGCGCATCCGCCTGCATCCCGACGGCACGGTCACCGGCTTCCGCGAGACGCGCGGCTGGGCCCCCGCCCGCCAGCTCTATTTCGCATCCCGACGGCACGGTCACCGGCTTCCGCGAGACGCGCGGCTGGGCCCCCGCCCGCCAGCTCTATTTCGCCATGCGCTTCTCGCGCCCCATGGTCGGCCATGAGCTGAAGGATCGCGACGAGGCCATCCCCTACAACGGCTTCCGCCAGCCCGGCCGCACCCCCGCCGATCGCGACCAGGTCCAGGGCCGCCAGCTCGAGGCCGCCTTCGACTTCGGCGAGATCGCCGGGCCGCTGCTGGTCAAGGTCGCCGTCTCGTCCGTCGATGAGGCCGGAGCGATCCGCAATCTGGAGTCGGAGGGCGGCGAGTTCGACTTCGACGGCACGCGCGCCGTCACCCGCCGGGCGTGGGAAGAGGCGCTGAATGTGGTCGAGATCGAGGCCGCGCCGGAGATGCGGACCACCCTCTACACCGCCCTCTATCACGCCCTGATCGCGCCCAGCGTCCATGGCGACGCCGACGGCCGCTGGCGCGGGCCGGACCAGCAGGTCCATCAGTCCGACTTCACCGTCCATTCGACCTTTTCGCTTTGGGACACCTTCCGCGCCGAGCATCCGCTGCTGACCCTCGTCGCCCCGCCGGCGCGCAACGCCGACATCGTCAACTCGCTGATCGCGGCGCAACAGGTCAGCCCCTACGGCATCCTGCCGGTCTGGTCGTTCCACGGTCAGGAGACCTGGACCATGATCGGCTATCACGCCGTCCCGGTCATCGCGGATGCGTATCTGAAGGGCATCCCCGGCATCGACGGCGCCGCGGCGTTGGCCGCCATGACGGCCAGCGCCACCTACCGRCCCTATGGCGGGCTGGGCGACTATATGGACCTCGGCTACGTCCCCATCGACCGCGAGCCCGAGGCSGCGTCCAAGACCGTCGAATACGAACACCTTCGACCGCGACACCGGCTTCGTCCGCGCCCGTCTGGCCGACGGTTCGTACCGCACGCCCTTCGACCCCACCGCCATCAACTACGGATCGGACTACACCGAGGGCAACGCTTGGCAGTATTCGTGGTTCGCGCCCCAGGACCTCGGCGGTCTCGTCAACCTGATGGGCGGCGACGCGGCCACGGTGGCCAAGCTCGACGCCATGTTCGACTTCGACAACACCGGGCTCGACTATTCCCACGCCGAGGACATCGCCGGCCTGATCGGCCAGTACATCCACGGCAACGAGCCCAGCCACCACACCGGCTATATGTACGTCTACGCCGGCGCCCCGTGGCGGACCCAGGCGCGGCTGACGCAGATCGTCACCAGCCAGTACCACGCCCGCCCCGACGGCCTCGCCGGCAACGACGACGTCGGCCAGATGTCGGCCTGGCTGATGTTCACGGCCATGGGCTTCTATCCGGTGACGCCGGGTTCGAACCAGTACGTCATCGGCCGGCCGTTCACGGACCGCACGGTGCTGAACCTGCCCGGCGGCAAGCGCTTCGCCATCGTCACGGACGGTCTGGCCGACGACCACCCGTACATCCAGGCGATCATGTTGAACGGCGTACCGTTGGCGCGGACCTGGATCGGGCACGAGGAGATCATGGCAGGCGGCGAACTGAGGTTCCTCATGGGGAGGGAGTCGAACATGACCTGGGGTGTCAGCGCGGAGGCGCGGCCGTATTCGATGACGGGGTATCCGGCGAACTGACGTCCAGCGCCGGCTCATCAGGACGCCGCACTCCCCTCAAGACCGTCACCCTCGGGCTTGACCCGAGGGCCGGACGTTCCTCAGATCGGTCCATGGACAGCGAGCGCCGCCCGTTCATCGCCACCTATATCGAGGCCAGCCGACCGTTCGGCGTCCGCTACATCGGCATGACCAGCAACCTCTATGAGCGCGGGCGACAGCACCGCGACGGCGTCATCGAAGGCTTCACCAAACGCCACGAGTGCAATCTTCTGGTCTGGTACGAACAGCACGCGCTGGTCACGGAGGCCATCCGACGGGAGAAGGCCCTCAAGCGTTGGAAACGCGCGTGGAAGATGCAGTTGATCGAGGCGCGCAATCCTGATTGGGCGGACCTGTACCCATCGCTGTGCGGATCGGCGCCCGATCCTCGGATCAAGTCCGAGGATGACGGAGAGGGGAGTGTCGCGGCGTTCTTGAAGCGGCTGGGGCAGGCTCGGGACCTGGAGGACTAGGCGTCCTCCGCCGACCTAGCCCCTCACAAACCCCCTGAGCACATTCGCCTCCGTGCTCAGCACCAGCCGGCTCAGGTCCACCCGCTTCGGCTCGGCGAACATCAGGAAGTAGTATTTCATCTGCTCCGACCACCAGCACCAGCCGGCTCAGGTCCACCCGCTTCGGCTCGGCGAACATCAGGAAGTAGTATTTCATCTGCTCCGACCACCAGTAGCCGGGGCAGTTGTCGCCCTGSGYCATCGGCCGGGTSGTGATGTCGGCCAGCGASGTRTAGCCRTASGCCGCYTTCGACGTCKCCTTCATCGCCCGGTAGTGCACCGCCGTCAGCGCGCGATACCGCTCGTCGCGGTCGCCCAGCCACAGGTTCAGGCAGGCGTCGGCGAACTCGGGMCGCAGGCCGGTGCGCTTGCCGCGCGCCGTCCCCGTCGTCACCTCGATCGATTCCGGGATGATGGTGTAGCGCGCCTGCATGTCGGTGTAGCTGGCCAGGAAGTCGTCGCCCTCGGCCTTGCGTCCCACCTGCCCCAGCAGCCCGGCCAGATAACCGCCCAGCACGGTCTGCGACGTGCCGGTCACCTCGGCGGTCTCATAGTCCACCATCGGGAACCACAGCCGGCCCTCGTAGCGGCGCCCCTGATGGGCGATCATCGCGCCCGTGCATTCCTCGGCCCAGCGCTTCATCTCGGCGTCGCCGAACATCTCCCAGCTGTCCCAGAGATATTCGTAGAAGCTGTCGGCATAGACGTCGATCGAGGCGTTGCGGCTGGTGAACAGCCCCGTCTCCGCATGGATATTGGCCGCCATCAGACCCTTGTCCGACCGCATCTCGAGCGCATGCTTTATCGCCCGCTTGGCCGCCGCATAGTATTTCGGCTCGCCCGTCAGCTGGCCCAGCAGGCCGAACTCGGTGGCGTAGGTGCCGATCTCGGCGAGGTTGGTCATGGGGTCGCGCACCGCCCCCGTCTTCAGGTTCACATAGCGGTACGGCAGACCGTGCGGCGAGGCGTCGAACGCCTTCATCAGCCGGTCGGCCAGATCCTTCGCCCTGGCCAGCAGCACCGGATCCCCGCTGGCCAGATGCGCCGACAGCAGGCCGCCGACCAGCCGGATATTGGTCTCGAACACCTGGGCGAAGCCGTCGATGTCGAAGTCCAGATGGGCTTTCACCCAGTCGACCCCGGCCTGGAACGCCTCGTCCAGTTCCATGATCCACAGCGTGTCCAGCGCCTCGACCAGCGACAGGCCGAGGTCATGCCCCTCGATGAAGAAGGACTGGCTGGTCCCCGAAACAGGATTGATCTCGTCCTTGCCCCAGGCCCGGGCGACATAGTGGTCCCAGGCCCATTTGAACTCGGCCTTCACATCGGCGCCGAGGGCGGCCCAGTCCTCATTCCGCGCGAAGGCGGGCAGGCCGGCGGCGGCGGTTCCGCCCATCAGGGCAAGGGTGTGGCGGCGGCTCAGGGATCGGATCATGCGCCACCCTACCTTGAGGGTCAGGCTGAACAACTCCGATCATCCCGGCGACAGCCGGGATGATCGGAAGAAGGATCAGGTGCGGCTGGACGCCAGTCGCGGCCCGATCATCCACGGCGGCTCCGGCATCGACCGGCGCGCGGTGTTCTGGGCCCGGGTCCAGCGCTCGTGCAGGTCGGCGAAATAGGGATCGTCTTCCTCGATCCGCCGCTGTTCGCCGCTGATGAAGCCGCGGCGGATCGTGATCAGGTCGAAGGGCGCCCCGACCCCGACATTGCTGCGCATCGTGGTCGAGAACGAGATCAGTCCCAGCTTGACCGCCTCGGCCAGCGGCGTGTCGAAGGCGAGGCCGCTCTCCAGAATGGGCTTGCCGTATTTCAGCTCGCCGATCTGCAGATAGGGCGTGTCGCGCCCGCACTCGATGAAATTGCCCTGGCTGTAGATCAGGAACAGCCCCATCTCGCCGCCCTTGATCTGGCCCCCCAGCAGCATCGAGGCCGAGGTGTTCAGGCTGTCGGCCTCCAGCGCCGGCGCGATCGACAAGCGCACGCTGCGCAGGGCGTGGCCCAGAATCTGGGCGCAGCGGAACAGGCTCGGCGCCGTCTCCAGCGTCTCGGGCTCGTCGCCGACGTTGAGGTGGACGCCCTCCTTCGCCATGGCCAGGGCGGTCTGGGTGACGGACAGATTGCCGGCGGTGCAGACGCCCAGAACCCGCTCGCCGGGCCGGTCGACGACGTGGAGTTTGCGATAGGTCGAAATGCTGTCGACGCCCGCATTGGTGCGGGTGTCGGCGATCATCGCCAGACCCTCTTCGACCAGCATGCCTACGCAATAGGTCATGCGGCGCGCCATCCCCGTACGGCAGTCATGAGGCGACGGTATCAGATTCGCGCGACGGCGGCGCCCGCATCCTCACCCGGGTCAGGCCTGTTGCTGGCTCTGTTGCATGTCCGCATCACGCACGTTCAGCCGCACCGCCAGCCGCTCGCCGCCCCCGCCGTAGGTGGCCCCGCGCACCGGCGCCGCGCCCAGATAGTCCAGGCCGGTGGCGACCCGCACATAGCGCTCGGTCGAACAGATGCCGTTGGCCGGATCGAATCCCACCCAGCCCAGATCCTCGATCCAGGCCTCGGCCCAGGCGTGGCCCGCCTCCTGGTCGTCCTGTCCGTCCCGCCGCAGCAGATGACCTGACACATAGCGCGCCGGCACGCCCATCTGCCGGCAGCAGGCTATGAAGACATGGGCGTGGTCCTGACAGACGCCCCGCCCCAGGGCCAGGACCTCGGCCGCCGTATGGGTCGGCGTCGTCACCCCGACCTCGAACGCGACCGAGCCGTGGATCCCGGCCATCAGCCGGTGCAGCCGCTCCAGCGGCGGATGGGCCGAAAACTCCGAGGCGAAGACCGAGATCAGCTTGTCGCGTTTGGTCAGCGCCGTATCCCGCAGGAACACCAGCGGCGACAGGGTCTCCTGATCCCGCGGCACGACGCCGGCGGTCTCGTTCGTCACCACCTCGCCCGAGACCCGGATCGTCAGGCTCTGCGTCGGCTGTTCGGTATAGAGGGTGTGGACGATGTTGCCGAAGGCGTCCTCGGACTTGCGCAGACGCGCGTCGACATCGGTCTCGACCCGCCAGTCCCGCACCTGCTGGGCCTCGGACGACCGGGGCGACAGACGCAGCGTCTGGATGATGAACCGCGCCGCCCGGTCATAGGCGTAGGTGGTCGCGTGATCGATACGGATGCGCACTGGGTCAGCTCAGATACTGTTCGTGGATCGCCTGCCCGAGGCGGCCGTTCTCGCCGAGGAAGGCCTGGATGTATTCGTGCAGGCCCGACTGGAAGATGTCGTCCATGCGCGAATTGTCGAAGGCCCGCATCCGCTCCGCCGCCAGCCGCTGCGCCGGTCCCCGCCGGCCATAGTCGCTGGCCAGACGCTCCAGATACCGCACGATCGACGCCTGACAGCTGGCCAGCGAGCGCGGCATCTGACGGTTCAGCACCAGCAGATCGGCCACCAGCCACGGCTTGACCGAGTCCCGATAGACCCAGCGATAGGCGGTCAGCGCCGAGACCTCGCGCAGCAGGGTCGTCCACTGGAAATAGTCCAGCTGCCCGCCGACCCGTTCGCCCTCGGGCAACAGCAGATGGTATTTGACGTCCAGCAGCCGCGCCGTGTTGTCGGCCCGCTCGATGGCCGCCCCCAGGCGAAGGAAATAGTAGCCGTCGTTGCGCAGCATCGTCCGGCTGGTCGCGCCCTCGACCGACAGGGTGACCGTCTTCACCCACTCCAGGAAGCGGGCGAACTCGTCGCGGCGCGTCGGCTGGCCCTGTTCCTCCAGCCCGTTCCAGGCGCCGTTGATGGCCTCCCACAGCTCCACCGTGAGGGCCGTTCGCACCGAGCGGGCGTTGGTCCGCGCCCGGGTGATGCAGGCGGTGATCGACGAGGAATTGTCCGGCGCGAAGGCCAGATATTCCCGCACCGACTTCTCGGTCGGCGACCGGCCCAGCGCCTTGGGCGCGCCGGCGGAAGCGAGCGCGCTGGCCCATACGGTTTCCGCGTCGCCGTCGCCGCGCGTCGGAATGGCGGCCAGCCTCAGCGTGGCCTCGAGGATGCGGGCGAGAAAATCCGCCCGCTCGATATAGCGGCCGGTCCAGTACAGGCTGTCTGCGGTGCGGCTCAGCATTCAAACATCCAGCACCCACGTGTCCTTGGTCCCGCCGCCCTGGCTGGAGTTGACCACCAGCGACCCGGGCTTGAGCGCCACCCGCGTCAGACCGCCCGGCGCCACCTTCACCCCGTCGGGGCTCGACAGCACGAACGGCCGCAGGTCGACGTGGCGCGGCGCCAGCACGCCGGACTTGTCCAACGTCGGCGCGGTCGACAGCTCCAGGGTCGGCTGGGCGATGAAGTCGTCGGGATCGTTGATCAGCCGCTTGCGGAACGCCTCGATCTCGGATTTCGACGCCGCCGGCCCCACCAGCATGCCGTAGCCGCCCGATCCGCCGACCTCCTTGACCACCAGCTGATCCAGTTTCGACAGCACCTCCTTCAGCGCCTCGGGCTCGCGGCAGCGCCACGTCGGCACATTCTTCAGGATCGGCTCCTCGCCGGTGAAGAAGCGGATGATCTCGGGCATGTAGGTATAGACCGCCTTGTCGTCGGCCACGCCCGTCCCGACCGCATTGGCCAGGGTCACCGTCCCGGCCTGGTAGGCGGTCATCAGCCCCGGCACGCCCAGGGACGAATCCGGCCGGAAGGTCAGCGGATCGAGGTAGTCGTCGTCGATGCGGCGGTAGACGACGTCGACCTGCTGGCGTCCCTGCGTCGTGCGCATGAAGACCTTGCCATCGTCGACGAACAGGTCGCGCCCCTCGACCAGCTCGACCCCCAGCTTGTCGGCCAGGAAGCTGTGCTCATAATAGGCCGAGTTGAACGGCCCGGGCGTCAGCACCACGATCGTCGGGTCCGGCCCCGCCGCCTCTGGCGCGCAGGCCCGCAGCGAGCTCAGCAGCATGTCCGTATAGGTCTCGACCGGCCGCACCGGATAGTCGGCGAACAGGTCGGGGAACAGCCGCATCATCATCTCGCGGTTCTCCAGCATGTAGGAGACCCCGCTGGGCGTGCGGCAGTTATCTTCCAGCACGTAGAAGCCGTCCTCGCCCGTCCGCACCAGATCGACGCCGGCGATATGCACCCACACCCCGCGCGGCGGCCGGCGGCCCTGCATCTCGGGCACATAGTGGGGATTGGTCAGCACCAGTTCGGGCGGCAGGACGCCCGCCTTGAGACACTCCTGCGGGCCGTATACGTCGGCGAGGAACATGTTCATCGCCGTCACGCGCTGGATCAGCCCGGCCTCCAGCCCGGCCCATTCCGACGCCCCGATGATGCGCGGCACGACGTCGAAGGGGATCAGCCGCTCGCTCGACTCCGCGTCGCCATAGACGGCGAAGGTGATGCCCATGCGGCGGAAGAACAGCTCGGCCTGACGCGAGCGCGCCTGCAGCAGGCCGTCCGGCGCCTCGGCCAGCCAGCGGGCCAGCCCGCGATAACTGTCGCGGACATCCGCCCCGCACCCGGGCGCCCCACCTGACATCTCGTCGAACGCCATGCCGCTCCCGCTGCTCTGAAGATTCAGCGTGACCCGACAAGCGTCGCTGAGGCAACAGGAATGTTGCGGCGCGGCAAGCGTTCCGTCGCCTCAGGGGGCGGCCGACCGGGGCGGCGCGTTCTTCACATACTGGTCCAGCCAGCGGGTCATCTCCCACAGCGTATGACCCACGGATTCCCGTGCGCGATAGCCGTGGGCTTCCAGCGGCAGGACCACGTAGCGCACCGTCGCGCCATTGCCCTTGAGCGCCGCGTAGAACCGCTCGGACTGGACCGGGAAGGTACCGGAGTTGTCGTCGGCCTCGCCGTGGATCAGCAGGATCGGCTCATTGACCCGGTTGGCGTAGGTGAAGGGCGACATCTCCGTATAGGTCTCGGTCGCCTCCCAGTAGGTCCGCTGCTCGGCCTGGAATCCGAACGGCGTCAGGGTGCGGTTATAGGCGCCCGACCGGGCGATGCCGGTGCGGAACAGGTCGGTGTGGGCCAGCAGGTTGGCGGTCATGAAGGCGCCGTAGCTGTGCCCGCCCACGGCGATCCGTTCGCGGTCCGCCACGCCCATGCCGACCACGGCCTCGACCGCCGCCTCGGCGCTGGCCTTCAGCTGTTCGACATAGGTGTCGTTCGGCTCGGCTCCGCCCACGCCGACGATGGGCATCGACGGGTCGTCCAGCACGGCATAGCCCTGGGTCAGGAGGAACAGATGGCTGATGCCGCCGGGCCGCGTGAAGCGGTTGGCGCTGTCCACCACCTGGCCGGCCACCGCCGCGTCGGTGAACTCGGCCGGATAGGCCCACATCACCAGGGGCAGCGGACCGTCGCGGTCCTTGTCGTACCCCGCCGGCAGATACAACGTCCCCGACAGCGCCACGCCGTCGGCGCGCGTATAGGCGATGGTCTGCTTGCTGACCCCGGCCAGCTGCGGCGCCGGATCGGGGAAGGTCGTCAGGGCGTCCTGCCGGCTCGCATCCAGGTCGCGGACGAACAGGTTCGGCGGGTCGTTGCGGGTCTCGCGGCGGGTCACCAGACGGCGGCCTTCCTCGTCAAGGATGCCGACGACGCTCTCATAGTCGCCGCTGGCCGAGCTCCACAGCCTTTCGGACTGTCCGTTCGACAGGTCCATGGCCGCCAGGAAGGGGTACTCCCCCTCGCGCGTCGCGCCGGGGCCGGTTGTCAGCACCCGGCCGTCGCGGGCGAAACGGATGACGGGGAAGCCCTGGTCGTTGGGCTCGGTCACGGGCGAGCCCGGATCGTTGTACCGGTCCTGATAATTGCGCTCCAGCAGGACCCGCCCGCTGCCCGGGTTTGACGGATCGACCACATAGCGGGTCTCGTGCCGGGTGTTGAACCAGCGGCTGTTCACCAGGGCGGTGTCCGCGTCACCCCAGGTCACGCCGGCGTAGCGTTCCTTCAGGTCGATCAGCCGTGTCGGCCCGGCGTTGAACGGCGCCGCCAGCATGAACACCCGGTCGCGCACCTCGGCGGGCGTGCGCGGATCGCCGCCGTCCTGGGCCTCGGTCCAGACCAAGGTCGCGGGCGCATCGGCGCGCCACTGCACCGAGCGCGGGCCCGGCGCCACGGCGTCGAACGGCGTCGGGATGTTGTCCCTCAGGGGAAGGTCGGCGACCCGGTGAACGACCCGGCCCTGCAGATCGGTCACGACCACGTCCGCCGGGAACAGGGCGGCGGGCACGACATAGCTGTAGGGCCGCCTGGCCGTCGTCTGCAGCACGTGCTGCCCGTCGGGCGACACGCCCGCGCCGAGATACACAGCCGGAGCCCCCAGCGTGCGCGCCGGTCCATTCAGCGGAACCAGCGTCAGCTGCGAGGTGAAATAGTGGTCGAACAGGGCCTCGTCGCCGGCGTTGGACAGCAGGTCCTGATAGGTCCGCGCCGGGGCCGTCCGCCCCATGCTTTCCTCGACCGTCGGGCCGACGGGGGCTCGGCTCACATCCGGCGCCGCGCCGCGGCCTTCGGGCGTCATCCGCACCATCAGGCCCGAACTGTCCGGCAGCCAGTCGAAGGCCCCGCCCCCGGCCGCGTTGACACGGGCGTCGGTCAGCTTGCGCGCCTGTCCGCTCGCGACATCCACGACCCACAGCTCCAGCCCCGTCGGGGCGTCCATCATCAGGGCGATCGATTTTCCGTCCGGCGACCAGCTGGGCGAGAGGAACCGCGCATTGGCCGGCAGCGCGACCGTGCGCGCCTCGCCGCCCGCGACCGGCTGCAGGCTCAGCCCCGTCAGCCAGGTGACCCGGCTGTTCGCCGGCCCGTTGTTGCGCGGATTGATCCGGTATCCCGCGAGCCGCAGCATCGGCTCTGCCAGTTCGGCGATCGGCGGCAGATTGGCGCGCTCGAACAGCGCGAGGGTCGTCCGGTCGGGCGACAGGCTTGGCGTCGGCGTTGGCTTGGTGTCGAGAATGTCGGCGATCGGCGCGGGCGGCTGCTGGTAGGCCAGGCCGTCCTGGGCCAGCACCGGCCCCGCAAGGGCCGCCAGAAGTACGAAGGCGGGCAGAGCCCGTGCGAGCAGACCATGACGCATTTTGACTTCCCCAAACCACCACGCCCCACGGGCGCCGCACGCTAGGGTGCGGGGGAGACGGGGGTCAAGGGCGCCGGCTCTCCCGACCGCCCGCGGTCGCCCCGGTCATCGCATAGCAGCTGGCCCGGCTGGGCCGGTCGCCGTGCGGTCCGCCGTAGGCGGCGCGGACCGAGCACAGGTCGGCAGGGCTCAACTGGCCCTTCCAGCGGTCGGGGTTGCAGTAGTTCATGATCGATGCGGGGTCGTAATACTGCTCGTCGGCGACCTCGGCCTCCGGCGTGCCCAGGCGGGCGACGCAATCGGGCGCGCGCGGGCTGACGTGGTCGTGCGAAAAGCCGAGGGCGTGTCCCAGCTCATGCAGGGCGTCGGCGTAGAAACACCCCTCGCGCCCCACGGTCCCGCGCCGGCCGCAGATGCGGTTGGTGACCAGATAGTCGGCGTTCAGGGTGATGGCCCCGCCGCGCACCAGATTGACGCCCAGATGGCTGGACGAGGCGAACAGCTCGGGATCGTGCTCGATCCGTATGGGAATCCGGCGCGGCCCTGAGCCGGGCGCCGGACAGGCGGCGAGGATGTCGAACTCGACCCGGGCCACGGCCTCCCACGCGGCCGCGGCGTCCATCACCTTCTCCCGCGCCCAGGCGTCCGCCTCGGCCGGGGCCTCGAAACACATCGGCGCCCGCCCGTCCGGCCACAGGTCCGCCTGGGCCGGCGGCGGCGCGGCGGGCGGAGGCGGGCGGAGGCGGTGGAGGCGGTGGAGGCGGTGGAGGCGGCGGCGCCATCACCGGTGGCGGAACCTGATCCTGAAACACCGAACAGCCGGCCACAGGAACGCACAGCGCCGCCAGCGCCAGCACCAGAACGATCTTCAAACGGCTCATGCCCAGCGGCTTTCGGTCAGGGTCAACGACAGGTCGAGCGCCAGCGCCTGCGCGGGGCCCCGTCCGGCCTCCGGGGCCAGGTCCTCGGCCTCGACGCTGATGGTCACGGGCGCATCGCCCTCGCCGATCAGGTTCAGCACCTCCTCGCCGAACCGGAACGGCAGGACGTAGTCGCCGGCGTGGTGCGCCTCCACGCCTTCCCGCAGGTGCAGGAAGGTCGGCGACGACCCCAGAGATATCCGCCGCCCGGCGCAGCTCATGCGGATCTCGATCGACCGGTCCAGCAGCGTCTCGTTCGCGGCCCAGGCGACCGATCCGGCCCCCTCGATCATCAGCGTGTCGTCCGCCGCCCGCATCCGCGCCACGGCCTCCGCCGGCAGGGTCACGGACAAGCCGCCCTGCCCGTCTCCGCCCTCGGCCCGCATCCGGTGGACGACCCCGCCCAGCGGCTCGCGCCGCGTCGCTCCCGGCGGTCCCACCTCGGGCGCGTTGAACACCGGGAAGGGATAGAGATGGTCGTAGCCATAGCCCAGCGCCCGCGTCTCCAGCACGCTCCCAACCCGCCAGTCGCCCGTGTCCTCGCCTTGCCCGCCGACGAAGCCGTCCAGCGTCCGTGCGGTCCAGTCCTCGGGATAGACGCCGGCCGGCTGACGCGCGTGCCAGGTCGCCCAGACGCGGTCGACATTGCAGTGATGCAGCCAGAAAATGGGATCGGTCGCCGCCGTCGTCAGCCGCTTCATCACCCCGCCGACCAGTTCGTGGATGTAGTTGTGGCCATAGCCCTCGACCATCCCCGCCCCGGTCGGCAGCCGGCCCGCGAAGGTCGGAAAATCATCCGAGGTCAGCCGCGACATATACGGCGACCGGGCCCACCGGGCGGCGTTGAAGTCCAGGGTCTCGACGCCGCGCGCGCGCTGCCGCTCGTACAGCAGGGCGTCCTGCTCCGTGATCCACGACGGCAGGGTCCGATGCTCCTGCGCGTCCCAGTAGGGCATGGCGAAGGCGGCATGCCCCGTCAGGCCGGCGATGATCCGCTCGAGATGCAGCAGTTGCAGCCGGTGCCAGGGCAGGAACAGGCCGTTGTTGTGCTGGCCGTTGCGGGAGTGGATGGCGTTCTGCCGCGCCCAGGACCGGTCGTCGCGCCGCCGTTTCATCAGGGCCAGGCCTTCGCCGAAGGCCACCACATCGTCGCTGGTGGCGGACAGACCGCCGGCGCCGCGTCTTGTCCGCCGGGTCTGGCCCAGCGCCGGACCGGCGCACAGGCTCAGCATCGCGGCGCCGGTCAGGGCCTTCCGTCGGTCGATTTTCACCCATGCCCCCGCACATCTTCTGAACCGCGAAGGTTCACCAATCTCAACCTGGTGTCGACCCCGCGTCGCGCACCGGGTCCTGGCCGATGAACCGCGCCTGCCGCGCCGCCGTCCACATCTCGCGCAGGCCCTGACGCGGCTGATCGACGCCGAAGACGGCCAACCGGGCGACCCAGACCTCGGACAGCTGCTCCACCGTGCCCGCGATCCATCCCGGCGGCTGCTGCCGCGCCCAGTTCAGCGGCGACACGGCGTTGAACACCATCAGGAAGGCCGCCGTCATCAATACGGTCCGGCTGGTCCAGCGCCGGTCGCGCGCCGCCACGCCCTCGTCGTCCAGCGGCGGCGCGGGCGGAAAGGCGAACCGACCCAGGGCGGTCAGGGCGTTGTCGCGTGTCGGCAGGTCATGGGCGTCGGCCGTCTCGATCCAGTCGCTGGGCGGATCCTTCGGCGGCGGCGGCAGACTTTCGTACAGCGGCGGAAAGGGCGAATCCGCCCCCTGGAGCGGGAACGGCTCCAGCCTTTCCGGGGGATCTTCGTGCCTGCCTGTCGTGTCGTCGGTCATCGCGGGTCCAACGCCTCAGAACTGGAAATAGATGAAGGGCGCCACGCCCTCGGGGCGCACCGCCTCGATCAGCAGGAAGGCCGCGCCGACCAGCAGGCCCAGGGTGATCGACGGCGCCGTCTTCAGCCGCTCGGCCAGCCCCTCGACGGCGCGCGGCGGCAACCAGTGCATGGCCAGCCCGCCGAGGATCAGCATCAGCAGCAGCGGCGTCAGGGCGGCCACCGGCCCGATCCGCCCCAGGCCCTGCAGCATGGCCATGGCCATGTCGGAGCTCTCGGCCCGGAACAGGATCCAGCCCAGGCAGACGATGTGGAAGGTGACCAGCACCCCGACGACTGTCGGAACGACCTTGCGGTCCCCGAACGCCGCGCGACCCAGCCGCTCGATCACCTGCACCCCGCCGTGCAGCGCCCCCCAGGCCAGGAAGGTCCAGGCCGCCCCGTGCCACAACCCGCCCAGCACCATGGTGATGAAGACGTTGATGCACGACGAGATCAGCCCCCTGCGCCCGCCCCCCAGCGGCACATACAGGTAGTCCCGCAGCCAGCTGGACAGGCTGATGTGCCAGCGCCGCCAGAAGGCCTGCATCGAACTGGCGCGATAGGGCTGGTCGAAATTGCGCGGGAAGGAATAGCCGAGCAGGGCCGCGATCCCGATGGCCATGTCCGAATAGGCCGAGAAGTCGCAATAGATCTGGACCGCATAACCATAGACCGCCGCCGCGATATCCACCGCGCCATAGGCCGAGGGATCGAAGAACACCGGRTCGACCAGRTTCACCGAAATCTCGGACGCGATCACCGTCTTCTTGAACAGCCCCCAGACGATCAGCAGCAGGCCGTGGGTGGCCATCTCSCGCGTCAGYCGCGGCGTCCGGTCGAACTGCGGCAGCAGGTCCGACGCCCGCACGATCGGCCCCGCCACCAGATGCGGGAAGAAGCTCATCAGCAGCATGACGTCSAGCAGGCTCTTCGCCGCCGGCGTCTTCCCGCGATGCACGTCCACGACGTACGAAATGCTGC
>NZ_LMFL01000066.1:0-6461 GCF_001426805.1 Brevundimonas sp. Root1423 | reverse complement strand
GGCTAGCCCGGAACCGATATGTGGCCCCCTGCTTTCGCGTTACGGGGACCSGACTGTGTTTTCGGCGTCGCCGCCTKYGCTCCGCGTGATCGCGGCTTCCGAGCGCTTCGGGGCGGGCATCGCATGGCCAGCCGGGGTTTGCCTGTTTTCGGCCCCCGACCTCTCGCCATTTAGGCCCGCCGCCGAAAAGGCGACGCGCGACGTCCCGCAACGATCACACCCCGCCGCACGTGGTTGGCCCTGGCGCCAGACGCCCTCCCCCGCGACGGGATGCAGATAGTATGGGGCCGCCGGGGGGCGGTGCTGACAATAGAGTTTGAGAAAAGCGGAAGATGTTGAACCGGCAGGATATTTTCCCGCCAACCCGACTATAGATCCGGCGAGCAGCGTCACGCCTTCGCGCACCCCATCACCGTGCATCCCCGCAGAGGCGGGGACCCAGGTGTGAGCGACAACCGGGCTGGCTGAGGTGACCGGCGCTCATTCAGGCATCGGCGGCGGGGCCAAAGCCTGGGTCCCCGCCTCCGCGGGGATGCACGGAGGGGGGGACTGTCTTCTCCCCTATTTCGGGTTGGTCCTGGCGACCATTTCCGACAGCTGGAAGCCGATCCTTCGGGCCTCGCGCTCCTCGGGCTTCCTGCGCACGTCGAGCAGGACGTTGATCTGGCCGTAGTGCTGGATCAGGCGCACCGGCTTGCCGTCGGCGTTCTTGCCCAGGAACATGATGAAATCCGGGCCCCAGAAGCCGAGGTCCTCGATCGACATGGTGCCGTCGCCCGGCAGGCCGACGATGCGGGCGCCGATCTCCTCATCCTTGTCGAGACCCTTTTCGAAGTCCTCGATCAGCTTGGACAAGCGCACAAAGGCCCATTCGGCCGGGTTTTCACGCATCCGCACGCCGTCCATCAGGGCGGCGGTCTGCGCCGCAGAGGCCGCGGGGATGACGGGTTGCGGGCACGGCTTGTCGCCCCAGTCCGGCACGAAAACGGGTGGCGTCGCGGCTGCGGGGGCGGCTTTGGGGGCGGCTTTGGGTCTGGATTTGCTCATCATCCGACCCTAACGCACGAAGGCCGGATCAGAACAGTCCGTGGCCCTTGGGCAGTTCGGCGTAGCGGTGCACGCGGGTCGCCAGCACCAGGCCGAAGCCGAACATGACGGTCATCATCGACGACCCGCCGTAGGACAGCAGCGGCATCGGCACTCCGACGACCGGGGCCATGCCCATGACCATGGCGCCGTTGATGAGGACGAACAGGGCGAAGAAGGCCGTCATCCCCGCGGCGGCGATGCGGCCGAAATGGCTGTGCGCCAGGGAGGCGATGCGCAGGGCGATCAGGATGATGGCGATGTAGCAGGCCAGCACGGTGAACGAACCGACGAAGCCGAACTCCTCGGCCACGGTGGAGAAGATGAAGTCCGTGTGACGCTCCGGCAGGAATTCCAGCTGGCTCTGGCTGCCCAGGCCATATCCCTTGCCCAGCAGGCCGCCCGAGCCGAGCGCGATCTTGGACTGGATGATGTTGTAGCCCGTGCCCGACGGGTCGGACTCCGGGCTGAGGAAGGTCAGGACGCGGTTGCGCTGGTAGTCATGCATGCCGAACATGACGAAGGGCGGAATGACAGCCACGGCGGCGGCGGCCCCCACGGCGATGACGCGCCAGCTGAGACCGGCCACGAACATGACCACGGCGCCGGTCAGGCCGATGACCATGGCCGAGCCGAGGTCGGGCTGTTTGGCCACCAGCAGGAAGGGAACGCCGATCATGCCGGCCGGGATCAGCAGTTTCCACGACCAGCGGGCCTCCTGGGCCGTGTGATTGTGGTACCAGCGGGCCAGGGCGAGGACGAGACCCAGCTTGATGAACTCGGCGGGCTGGATGCGCATGAAGCCGAGATTCAGCCAGTTCTTCGCCCCGCCCGCCGTATAGCCCAGCGGCGTGAACTCGATCATCAGGACGAGGACCAGCAGAAGGCCGTAGAGCGGATAGGCGGCGCGGAACCACCATTTCGGATGCACCATCGCCAGTGCCAGCATGACCGTCAGCAGGGCCGCGAAACGGATGACATGCTTGGCGGCCCAGGGCTGCCAGCTTCCGCCCGCGATCGAATAGAGCATGGCGGCGCCGACCGTGGCGACGAGACACAGCAGACCGATCAGGCGCCAGTCCAGCTCGCTGATCTTGGTCGAGAGGCGGTCCCGCTCGCCGGGGCGTGTCAGGGCGGAGGCGGTCATCGCGGGGCCTCGGGCAGATAGGGTCGCGGGCCCGTGGTCGTCGCGGCAGCAGGGGGCGCCGGGGCGGGGGCCGGGGCCGGGGCCTGGGCGACGGGCTCTTCGGGCGCGGCGCCGGCGAGGTCTTCCGCCCCGGTTTCGGGACCCAGGGCCTCGGGCGGGGGCGGACGCTGGATCCGCTCCAGCATCTCGGGATCCTTGAGCAGGGTCGTGCGCATGATCTCGCGGGCGCGCGGGGCGCCGGCGGTGGCCCCGCCCTTGCCCCCGTGCTCGATGATGACCGCGACCGCATAACGCGGGGCGTCGACCGGGGCGAAGGCCACGAACAGATTGTGGTCCTTGAGCGCCCAGATGTTCGACTTGCGCGAGCCCGTTCCGTAGCTGCGGACCTGGGCGGTGCCGGTCTTGCCGGCCATCTGGATGTCTCCCAGCCCCAGCTGGGACTGGCGGTAGGCGGTGCCCGACCGGTCGTTGGCCACGGCGACCATGCCCTGGCGCACGATCTCGACGTGCTCGGGCGGGAAAGGCAGGTCCGGCACGGCGGCGCCCGAAGGCTGTTCGACGCCGCCGACCGACTTGATCAGGCGCGGATTGATGGCCTTTTTCGCATTGGCGATGCGCGCGGTCATCACGGCCAGCTGCAGGGCGGTGACGTTCACGTCGCCCTGGCCGATGGCGACGGACAGGGTCTCGCCGGGAAACCAGACGCGCGATTCGGGATTGGGATTGCGGCGGTTGTAGTTCGCCTTCCACGCCTTGCTGGGCACCGAGCCGGCCTTCTGGTTGCCGACCCCGATGTCGTAGGTCTGCATGAAGCCGATCTTCTTCGCCGTCTCCTGGATCAGGTCGACGCCGGCGCGGTTGCACATGTGATAGAAATAGACGTCGCACGAGTTCTTGATGGCGTTGTGCATGTCCTGCGCGCCGTGGCCGCGGGCTTCCCAGCAGCGGAACACGCGGTTGCCGAAGCGGTAGCCGCCGGTGCAGGTGACGCGCTCGGTCGGATCGACGCCGGCCTCGAGGATGGCGAGCGCCGTCGTCATCTTGAAGGTCGAGCCGGGGTGGAAGACTCCGTTCAGCGTCTTGTCCAGCAAGGGCTTGCGCTCATAGTCCGACAGGGCGCGGTAGATGCGCGACGGCACGCCGCCGACGAACAGGTTCGGATCGAACGACGGCGACGAGACCATGCACAGGATGTCGCCGTTGCGGACGTCCATGACCACGCAGCCGCCGGACTCCACGCCCATCACCTCCAGCGCCCGGTTCTGGACGTCGGCGTCGAGCGTCAGGACCACGTCCTTGCCCGGAACGGCGGGGCGCGAGCCGCCGACATCCTCGGCCACCACCCTGCCCCGCGCGTCGACCTCGACCCGGTTGCCGCCGGCCTCGCCGCGCAGGTCGGCGTCGAACGACTTCTCCACCCCCTGGCGGCCGATGCGGAAGCCCGGGTTGTAGAGAATCTCGGGGACCTTCTCGCCGCGGTCCTCGATCGCCTTGATGTCGCGGTCGTTGGGCTTGGCGACATAGCCGATGACGTGGGCGAAGGCGCCGCCGAACGGGTAGTAGCGGGCCTCGTTCATGTCGGCCATGACGCCCGGCAGCTCGTTGGCGTACAGATTGACCCGGGCGAACTCCTCCCAGGTCAGGTCGCTCTTGACCGGGACCGGCGAGAAGCGCGGCGCGGCGTTGACGTCGCGGATGATGGACCGGCGCCGGTCCATGGTGTCGGGCAGGAGCCGGCCCAGCAGGTCCAGGGTCTGGTCCAGGTCCTTGGTCTCGTCGCGCACCACCAGGACGCGGAAGCTGGGGCGGTTGCCGGCGATGACGACCCGGTTGCGGTCGAGGATCCGGCCCCGCGGCGGCGGCACGAGGCGGAAGTTGAACTGGTTGTTCGACGCCAGGGTGGCGTATTCGCCGGCCTGGACGACCTGCAGCTGGGCCAGGCGGCCGGTCAGGGCCAGCCCCCCGAGCGCCGTCAGCCCGCCGAAGACGAAGGTGCGGCGCAGGAAGGAGCCCTGCCGCTCATTGACGTCGGAGAAGAAGATGGACGGTTCCGAGCTCATCGGAACCTCACGTCGCCGTCTTCGAACCGTTCGATCATCTGGTGGGCGAAGGGGAACAGCAGCAGCGTCGGCACGACCTGGCCGATCAGGGCCAGCAGGCTGGCGGCGTTGTGGTCGATGATCATCCGCACGAAATAGACCAGCAGGAAGGCCAGGCCGCAGCAGGCCGCGTACCAGACGAACAGGACGACGGTGTCCTGGCCGATCAGGAAGCTGCGCGAGGCCAGGACCACCGCATAGATGGCCAGCAACGACAGGGCCCACAGGCCCAGCGGGCCGTAGGTGAAGATGTCGAGGCCGAGCCCCAGGCCTGTCAGGGCCAGAGGCGCGACCACCGAGGGGCGGATCAGCGGCCAGGCGAAGGCCAGCACCATGGGGATGACCGGCTCGGGCAGGTTCAGGCCGAAGATCTCGACCGGGGTGCCGAGGATGATGGTGACCGCGACCGTGATCAGGGCCGGATAGACGATCCACTGCATCGGCCCGACGACACGGACCGCGACGGGGCGTCTCATTCGGCCCCTCCCGCGGGAGGGGCGGCTGCGGGCGCGGGCGGCGGGGTCACGGCGGGCGCGGGCGCGGCCGGACGGGGCCGGGCGGCCTCGGCCGCGTCGGCGCGGGCCGCGGCGGCGCTGGACTGTTCGGCGCGGTCGCGGGCGGCGTCGCGGCGGGCGGCCGAATCGGCGATGGCGCCGGTCTGGGCCGCCGTGGCCTCGGGCAGGGTCCCGAGGGCGGCCAGAGGCGGGGCGTTGAGATCGTTCGGGCCGATCAGCTGGCCGAAGTCCTCGAACAGCATGACGCGGACGTAGTCGATGGCGCCCCGGTCGCTGAACAGCTTGACCCGCCACGAGCCGTCGATGCCCCTGGCGGCGACGCCGATCGGGACGCCGCGCGGGAAGCCGCCGCCGTCGCCGGAAGACAGGATGCGGTCGCCGGCCTGGACCGCGCCGACGCCGCGGATGAATTCGAGCCGCGGATTGTCGCTGCCGTCGCCGGTCAGCAGGGCGCGGGCGTCGGTGCGGTCGACCAGAACGGGCGTGCGGCTGGCGACGTCGGTCAGCAGCACCATCCGGCTGATTCCGGACGAGGTTCCGACGATGCGGCCGACCAGGCCGTGCTCGTTGATGACGGGATTGCCGACCTTGACGCCCTTGGCCGATCCGGCGTCGATCAGGCGAGCCCTGGAGAAGGGGCCGCGGGTGTCCGAGATGGAGCGGGCCGTCTGCATGGCGACGGGAGGCTCGGGGCGGATGCCCAGCATGGCCTCATAGCGGCCGTTGACGTTCTTGAGGGCGATGGCCTGGTCGCGCCACGGCGCCAGTTCGGCCAGTTCGCGCTTGAGCCGGCGGTTCTCGGAGACGGCGAAGAAATAGCCGCCGACATAGTCGGTGGCGTGGCCGAACCAGCGGACCGGGGCGGCGAAGACTCCGCCGACCGGGCCGGCCACCGCCTCGGCGCCCGAACGGACGGGCTGGTAAGGCGAGGTCTGGGCCCGGGCGTCGCTGATCAGCAGCAGGATGCAGCCGATCGCGGCGAGCACGACAGCGACCGCCGCGGTCCAGACCAGCGGCACCTTGATATTCTCGAACGGTCCGTCGCGAAACGCCACGGCGCGCCTTCCTGGAAAAGAGGGAATCAGCGGGAGCCCCCCGCCGACGTCTGCAGCCTATCGCAAAATCCGGGCCAGTTGGAAACCGGCGCGAACCCCGTGATGGCAGGGATTCAAGGCGATGTTTCGACCTGGGCCCTAGAGGGCCGAATCGAGCACGCCCTTCATCCAGCGCGGATGCTCCAGCACCCGGCCGCAGCCGATGGCGACGCAGGACAGCGGGTCGTCGGCGACCGAGACCGGCAGGCCGGTGTGGTCGCGGATCTCGGCGTCCAGGCCGCGCAGCAGGGCTCCGCCGCCGGTCAGCATGATGCCCTTGTCGGCGATGTCGGCGGCCAGTTCGGGCGGGGTGGCTTCCAGCGCGACCTTCACGGCCTCGACGATCTGCGAAACGGGCTCGGCCAGGGCCTCGGCGGCCTGGCGCTCGGAGATGCGGACCTCGCGGGGCACGCCCTGCATCAGGTCGCGGCCCTTGACGTCGATCGACAGGCCTTCGCCGTCGGCCGGGATGCGGGCGGTGCCGATGTCCTTCTTGATCGGTGCCGATGTCCTTCTTGAT
>NZ_LMFL01000065.1:0-6326 GCF_001426805.1 Brevundimonas sp. Root1423 | reverse complement strand
CCGAAGTCTGCCGCATGGCCAATGTGCTCAAGAGCCTGGGCGTCGCCAATGTGCTCAAGAGCCTGGGCGTCGTGAAGGGCGACCGCGTCACCCTCTATATGACCTGCGCCTGTGCACSGCCGTSGCCCTCTACATCCTGAACCACAAGCGCGACTATCTGCAGCGCCTGCTGGCCCAGCGCGGCCTGAACGTCGTCATCSTSATCGACGACACCCTCGGCCAGGGCGAYCACTCGCTSGARCGCACCGAAACCAACGAGGACTTCGTCCCSSAGGAACGSCCCGARGCCTTCATCGACCTCGACGACGACTTCGACGACAGCGCCTTCGAGGACGAGGACGAGGACGACGAAGAAATCATCGCCGACGACGACGCCCTGGACCGCGAGGACACGGACGACGACCAACCCCGCGAGCGGACCGAACGCGTCGAGGGCGAAGGCGGCCGGGGCCGCGGCCGTCGCCGTCGCGGCGGACGCCGTGACGGCGCCGAAGCCTCGACGGACGAGGCCGCGCCTGTGGCCCCCGCCCTCGCCGCCGGCGAGGACGACGACGACAGCGAGAACGGCCGCCGCCGCCGGCGCGGACGCCGCGGCGGTCGCCGTGTGCGGGAAGAGGGCGGCGAGCGCGACGGATTCAACTGGGTGCGCGGCCGCACGCCGTCGCTGGAGGACCCCTACGTCTGGTTCGATCCCATCAATCCCGAACGCACCGAGCCGCGCGCTGAAGCAGACGCCACTCCGGCCGGCGATGTCGACGAGGTTGTCGGCGAACGGCCCGAGGGCGAGATCGGCGGCGAACGCGGTCCCCGCTCGCGCCGTCGTCGTGGACGCGGTCGCGGTCGCGATCGCGGCAGCGAACAGGGCCTGACCCACGAGACCAAGGTCGAGACCCGCGCCACCAACGAGGGCATGCCGCCCGACGGTTCGGTCGATACGCCGATGGCCGTGGTCATCGACGACGCCGACGTCGCCCCGGTCGCCATCGCGGAAGAGCCCAAGCGCCGGCGCGTCCGCCGCAAGGTCTCGGCCAGCGCAACCGCCGCGTCGGAGGCCGAAGCCGTCACCGCGCCGATCGAGCCCAACGAGGCCGAGCCGGAAGCCGCGCCCGCGGTGCTCGACGTCACGCCCGCCGAAGCCACGGTCGAGATAGCCGAGGCGCCAGTCAGGCCGGAGCCCGCGCCCGCTCCTGTCGTCGAACGCGTCGCACCGCCGCAGCCCGAGGTCGATGTCGCCGCCCTGATCGCGGAAGACCCGAACCAGATCGTGGCTCCGCCAGAGAAGCCGAAGCGCGGATGGTGGCGCCGCTGAATGGCCGTGATTAGGTAGTGACCATCGGCCGGGCGGGGGCGCAGACTTGGGTATGAGGAGTTCGCAGTGAACTGGCTGTCCCGAAACGCCGCCGCCCGGCTGTCCGGCGCCATCGCCGCCGTCGGCCTCGTGCTGGCCGCGGCGTCGCCCGCCACGGCCCAGAGCGCCATTCGCGACACCGAGATCGAGGGCATCATCCACGCGTGGTCGGACCCCGTGTTCACCGCCATGGGGCTCGAGCCGTCCGAGATCGAAATCCTGTTGATCAGCGAAAACGACCTGAACGCCTTCGCCACGCGCGGGCGCATCCTGGGCGTCAACACCGGCCTGATCCTGAAGACGCGCAGCGCCAACGAACTGCTGGGCGTGATCGCCCACGAGGCCGGGCACATCAAGAACCGCCACACCCTGCGCGACGGGGCCCAGGGCGCGGGCATGCAGCCCATGCTCATGACCATGGCGCTCGGCGCGCTCGCGATCGCGGCCGGCGCGCCCGACGCCGGCGCGGTCCTGTTGGGCAACAGCCAGTATTTCGGCACGCTCAACGCGCTGCGCTACATGACCCATCAGGAAGGCGAGGCCGACAACACCGGCGCGCGGGCGCTCCAGAACGCGGGGCAGTCCGGTCGCGGTCTGGTCACCTTCTTCGAGAATTTCCGCGCGCAGGAGGTGTTCTCGGATCAGCGGCGCTATCCCTATTTCCGCAGCCACCCCCTGTCGTCGGAGCGGATCGAGAACCTGCGCCGCTTCGTGGCCGAACAGTCAAATTACGATCATCGCGACAGCCCTGAACGTGTCGCCGAACACGCGCTGATCCTGGCCAAGATCCACGCCTTCATGGACGCGCCGAACCAGACGCTGCGCGATTATCCGGAGAGCGACACATCCCTGCCGGCGCGCTACGCCCGCGCCATCGCCCTGTATCGCGACGGCCAGACCGAAAGGGCGCTGGCCGCGGTCGAGGTGTTCCTGACCGAACAGCCGGAGAACCCCTATTTCTGGGAACTCAAGGGCCAGATCCTGTTCGAGGAAGGCCGGCCCGCCGAGGCGATCGGCGCCCACCAGCGTTCCGTCGAATTGAAGCCCGACGCCCCCCTGCTGCGCATCAACCTGGCCCACGCCCTGATCGAAACCCGCGACCCGGCCAAGCTGGACGAGGCCGTCAACCAGCTGAAACGCGCCACGGCCCTGGAGCATGACAACACCCTGGGCTGGCGGCTGCTGAGCCAGGCCTACGCCAGCCAGAACAGGGAGGGCGAGGCCCGCCTGGCCTCAGCCGAAATGTATTTCGCCATGGGCGCCGAACAGCAGGCGACCCAGTTCGCCCTGCGCGCCCGCGACATGCTGACCCCCGGCACCGCCGAATGGACCCGCGCCATGGACATCGTCTTCGCCTCGGGCGCGACCCAGGACGACATCGACGACGTCGACCGCCGCAACAGCCGCCGCGACCGCGGCGGCGTCATCCCCGCCGCGGGCTGACTTCCTCCTTACCGAGACTCCCATGACCGACGCGCCAGACCCGACGCCCGCGCCAGACCGCGGCTTCTTCGACCGTCCCCGCGCGGCGATGGCGGCCATGGCCGTGTCCCTTGTCGCCCTGGGACTGGCGGCGGCGCCCTATGTCTCCGGGGGCGATTTCGACGGGCGGGTCCGGGCCTATCTGCTGAAGAATCCGGAAATCCTGCAGGAGGTCAGCGCGGCGCTCCAGGCGAAGGAGGACGGCGCGCGCACCGATGCGATCAATCAGCGCGCCGCCGCCAGTCCCTCGCTGCTGGCCGTCAGCGCGCAGGACCCAGCCTTCGGGCCGGCTGACGCCAAGGTCACGGTGATCGAATTCTTCGATTTCCGCTGCCCCGGCTGCAAGGCGACGGCGCCGGATGTGCTGCGTCTGATGCAGGCCCACCCGGACGTGCGGTTCGTGTTCAAGGACTGGCCGATCCTTGACCGCGGGACCGACGACGTTTCGCACTACGCCGCCCGCGCCGCCCAGGCCGCGCACCGCGAAGGCAAGTATCTGGCCGTGTTCCGGGCCCTGATGGCCGAACCTGCTCTGAACAAGGCGGCGGTCGACCGCATCCTCGCCGCGAACATCGCGGGCCCCGCCGCACAGGCGGCGATGTCGAGCCCGGAAACGGCGCGGCATCTGGCCGACGTCCAGACCTCGGCCTCGGGCCTCGGCCTGCTCGGCACCCCGACCTTCTTCRTCAACGGCCGCGCCAGCGCCAGCATCCAGCCCGCCGACATCGACCGCGCCATCCGGGCGGCCAAGGCGGCCTGAGCCCACTTCTTCGGTCCTAGCCGATCGCGCCGACGCAGCCCTCGTCGCCGCCGACCGGCAGGGCGGCGTCGGTCAGCGACAGGGTCCAGCCGTGGTGGGTCGCGAGACCGCGCCGACGGATGTCGCCCCCGTCGCCGGCGTCTCCGCCGGCGACGACCAGGACGCGCCGGCCGCTCGGCAGGGCCGCGGGATCGATCCGCCCGACCGCCAGCGCTGTCGGCGTCGCGCCGCCGAAACCGTCGAACACGCTGAGCATCGACCAGTCGCGGCGCAGGCCGATCCACCAGGCGCTGTCGGCGTTGACCGCCAGCACGGCGACGCCGTGGCCTTCCGCGGCCCAGGCCAGCGCGGCCTCGGGATCATGGACGGCGCGCATCCCGGCGGCGGCGCCGAAGCGCAGCCGGGCGCCATCGAAGGCGCGGGTCGGCTCGATGGGCGACCAGACCTGGACCTTGATCCGGCCCTGACGCGCCAGACCCCAGCCGACGATCTGCCGCCAGAGGGATTCCACCGCCTCGCGGTTGTCGGGACGGGCCTTGGCCAGCATTCGCGCCAGCACCGCCTGTTCGCGGTCGGGGCGCAGCTTCACATGGGGGCCGGCGGGCGCGTCCTTGGCCTGGCCGACGCGGGCGGCGATGGCGAGGCGGCGCTCGAACAGGGCCAGCAGCTCGTCGTCGAGGTGATCGATCTCGTGACGCAGGGCCGCCAGGGCCATGTGTTCGGGCGAGATGTCGGTGACCGCAGCGACGGCGGTCGGCCAGACTTGCTGGAGGGCGGGGTTGGTACGGAAATGGGGCACGGGAGAGGGCTTTCGGTTTCGGTCACGGCGCTGTGGGGGTTTGCGGGCCGCCGCCCCGTTGCGGGGCGGTCGCCGGCGAGGCCGTCAGGACGATGTCCCGGACGCCTCAGCCGGCGTATCGAAAGCCGTAGAAATACAGGTCCGCGGCCGCGGAAACGCGGGCGGAGGCAGTCGCAGCGATGGCTTGCGGGCGGACCATGCCGCTCAAAGGGCGCACGGATCGTGCCGCGTCAAGCCGGATGGGCGCTGAGAAGGACAAAACGCGTCCGGTTGTCTTCCGAATCCTGAATATCGTTGCGCAGGATCGACAGTTCATAGACCTCGGCGGCGCGTGTGGGCGCCACGGCGGCGCGGGTGAGGTCGCCTGCTTCGGCCACGGCGCGGGCCGCGCCGGCCGTGTCGAAGGCCTCGACCGGCGTCAGGCCCAGGGCCGCGAGAGAGTCCGGACACTGGCGCAGGGCGATCGGATGGCTCTCGGCCGTCTTCACGCTGCGCAGGGTCGCGCCCGACGGCGCCATCAGGGCGAGGCGGATCGGACGCCAGACCTCGGAGACGATGTTCAGTCCCGCGGCCTCCACCAGGGACGCCGCCGGCTCGATCCGGCCGACGGAGGTGTTTTCGACCGGGATCAGGGCGCAGCCGACCTCGCCGGACTTCAGCGCCGCGAGGGCGCCCTCGAACGAGTCATAGGCGACGGCCTCGTCCCACGGACGAAGGTCGAGACAGGCTTCGTGACTGAAGGCCCCCGGGGCGCCCTGGTAGGCGCAGCGTCCGCCCGCTTCGTCCCCTGCGGGCCTGCCGACGCCCTCCATGCTCATGCCGCCTCCGATCGCGCCTGACGGCCCGCCTTCAGCCGTTCGGCGACCAGGAAGGCCAGTTCCAGCGCCTGATCGGCGTTGAGGCGCGGATCGCAGTGGGTGTGGTAGCGGCTGGACAGGTCATCCTCGGTCAAAGCCTGGGCCCCGCCGAGGCATTCGGTGACGTTCTGGCCGGTCATCTCGAGATGCACGCCGCCGGGGTGGACGCCTTCGGCCTCGGCCACGTCGATGAAGCCGCGGACCTCGGCGAGGATGCGTTCGAAGGGCCGGGTCTTGTAGCCGTTGCCGGCCTTCAGGGTGTTGCCGTGCATGGGGTCGATGGACCAGACCACGCGCCGACCCTCGGCCTTCACCGCCTTCATCAGGCGCGGCAGGCGGTCGCCGACCTTGTCCGCGCCGAAGCGGCCGATCAGGGTCAGGCGTCCCGGGATGTTGTCCGGGTTCAGGGCGTCGATCAGCGGCAGCAGATTGTCCGGCTCCATGGTCGGCCCGCATTTCAGGCCGATCGGATTCCTGATGCCGCGCGCGAACTCGATGTGGGCGCCGTCCAGCTGGCGGGTGCGCTCGCCAATCCAGACCATGTGGGCCGAGGTGTCGAACCACTCGCCGGTCGCACCGTCCAGGCGGGTCAGGGCGCTCTCGAGGTTCAGCAGCAGGGCTTCGTGGCTGGTGAAGACCTCGACCCGGCTCAGGTCCGGATGGCTCTCGGGCGTGACGCCGACGGCCTCCATGAAGGCCAGGGCCTCGGTGATCTTGTCGGCCAGTTCGCGGTATTTGTGGCCGTAGGCGCTGTCGGCCGCGAACCCCATGGTCCAGCGGTGGATGTTGTAGAGGTCGGCGTAGCCGCCGCCGGCGAAGGCGCGCAGCAGGTTGAGGGTCGAGGCCGACTGGTTGTAGGCGCGCAGCAGCCGCTGCGGATCTGGCACGCGCTCTTCCGGCGTGAAAGCCATGCCGTTGATGATGTCGCCGCGGTAGCTGGGCAGGGTCTTTCCGTCGATGGTCTCCAGCGAGGACGAGCGCGGCTTGGCGAACTGGCCGGCGATGCGTCCGACCTTCACCACCGGCTTGCCGCCGGCGAAGGTCAGGACCACCTTGCCGCCGGCGAAGGTCAGGACCACC
>NZ_LMFL01000064.1:0-6727 GCF_001426805.1 Brevundimonas sp. Root1423 | reverse complement strand
CGCCGATGTATTTGATCGGCAGGCCGGTGACGGCCCGCATCGACAGCATGGCCCCRCCGCGCCCGTCGCCGTCGGCGCGGGTCAGGACCAGGCCGGTCAGCGGCAGGCGGTCGTGGAAGGCTTTCGCGGTGCGGACCGCGTCCTGGCCGGTCAGGCTGTCGGCGACCAGCAGGGTCTCGACGGGYTTGGAGACGGCGGCGACTTCSGCCACCTCGGCCATCAGGGCCTCGTCCAGGGTGATCCGGCCGGCGGTGTCGAGGATCAGGACGTCGTAGCCCTGAAGTTTCGCCGACTGCAGCGCGCGCTTGGTGATCTGGATCGGCGACTCGCCGGCCACGATGGGCAGGGTCGCGACCTCGATCTGCTTGCCCAGGGTGGCCAGCTGCTCCATGGCCGCCGGACGACGCGTGTCCAGCGAGGCCATCATGACCTTCTTGCGGTCGAACTTCGTCAGACGAAGCGCCAGCTTGGCCGAGGTCGTGGTCTTGCCCGAACCCTGCAGGCCGGCCATCAGGATGACGGCGGGCGGCGTGGCGTTCAGGTTGATCGGGGTGGGCTCGTCCCCGCCCAGCATCTCGACCAGGCCGTCGTAAACGATCTTGACCACCTGATCGGCGGGCTTGACCGAGCGGATRACGTCCTCGCCCGTGGCGCGYTCGGTGGCGAAGGCGATGAAGTCCTTGACGACGGGCAGGGCGACGTCGGCCTCGAGTCGTTCAGCAGGGCGCGAACCTTGCCCCATGCCGAGCCGGCCNGAAGGCGATGAAGTCCTTGACGACGGGCAGGGCGACGTCGGCCTCGAGCAGCGCCACGCGCACTTCGCGCATCGCCTCGGAGACGTCCTTCTCGGACAGGGCGCCGCGCCCGGTGATCCGGTCGAAGACGCCTGTCAGCCGCTCGTTCAGAGCCTCGAACATTCACAACCTCGTCGGCCCCTGCGGGCCACCAAACCGACGGGCGAAACGGTCTCCATAGCGAAATGGCCTCCGGCGACGATCACGTCGGCGGAGGGTTCTCGCCATCCTCGTCCCGACGGATCGGGGGTCGTGATGGTGGAGACGCGAGGTTCACTTGCGTCGGAAGCGGCGGCTTATGGCGGAAAAGCGGGGCGAAGACAAGGCGGCGGGCGCGCCGCGCCTGATCGCTGTTCAGGTTTCCGCGAATTCATCCAGCGTCGCTATTTCGCCGCGGAACGCTCACGCGGCTGCAACGGTCCGCGCGCATCTGACATCCCGTCGCCGCCAAGAGCGACGTTGATCTCCACAGGAGTTCGTCATGAAAGCCCTCGCTTCTCTCGCCGCCGTCCTCGCCCTCGCCGCCGCCGGCTCCGCCTCGGCCCAGGAGGCGCGGATCGCCTGGGGTGATCTGGACCTGTCCAGCGCCGCCGGCGCCAACACCTTCGACGCCCGGGTCGAGGCCGCCGCCCGAACCCTGTGCCGGGGCGCGAGGAAGCCCGGCAGCCGCATCAGCGACCGGGCCTTCTGCCGCGCTGCGGTGCAGGCGGAAGCGGTGCGACTGCTCCCGGGGCGGGCGCAGGTCGAATACGCACTGAGCCGCCTGCCCATCGTCGTCTGAAAGCCAGCGGGGCCGCTCCTTGGGGCGGTCCTGTTGACATAAGCCAAACTTTTGGCTGGCTGAGCAGTACTCGGGCTGTGATCTAGTAATTGTAGCAGTTCCGGTATGGCGGTCGTCACATGAGCCCCTCATCTGCCTTGTCGTCGCACTGCCCGCGACAGGAGGATTTTCAGATGATCAAGACCGCCCTCGCCCTCGCCGCCGCCGGCCTGCTTTACGCCGCTCCCGCGGCCGCCCAGACCGTTCGCGTGCCGTTCGGCGACCTCAATCTGTCGACCGCCGCCGGCGCCGGCGCCTTCGACGCCCGCGCCGCGGCCGCGGCCCGCGAGGCGTGCGCCATCGGTCCGCGCGCCCTCGTCAACGACAACTGCGTCCGCCGCGTGCAGCAGGAAGCGGTGCGAAGCCTGCCGGCCGCGCGTCAGGATGACTACGTCCGCGCCCGCCGTGGCGACCGCATCCTGGCCATGGTCGCCCGCGCCTGGCCGGCGTGACCCGCAGACAAAAGAGGCCGGCGATCGCTCGCCGGCCTCTCTCGTCTTGCACCCGCGCGCCGCCCTCAAGCAGCCCGAAGGGCGATAGGGCTCCCTAGGAGACCGGGAAGCCCCGCACCTTGAGCAGCGCCGTCACGTCCGGGTCGCGGCCGCGGAAGCGGCGATAGGCCTCGGCGCGGTCGGTGGTGTTGCCCTCGGCCAGGATGATGGCCTTGTAGCGGGACGCGATGTCCGGGTTGAAGACGTCGCCCGACTCCTCGAAATAGGCCCAGGTGTCGGCGTCCATGACCTCGGACCAGAGGTAGGAATAATACCCGGCGGAATAGGCGTCCGACGTGAACAGGTGATTGAACTGCGGCAGGCGGTGCCGCATCACGATCTCCTTCGGCATGCCGTAGCGGGCCAGGCTCTCGCGCTCGAAGGCGTCGATGTCGGTGGGCGGGGTAGTCTGCGTGTGCAGGTCCATGTCGACGAGGGCCGAGGACAGATAGCTGACCGTGGCGTAGCCCTGGTTGAAGGTCTGGGCCGCCTGGACCTTGTCGACCAGCGCCTGCGGCATGGGTTCGCCGGTCTGGTAGTGTTTCATGAAGCCGTCGAGGATCGGCCGGCTCAGCACCCAGTGCTCATGCACCTGCGACGGATATTCGACGTAGTCGCGCGGCGTGCCGCCGAGGGCCGGATAGGTCACCTTCGACGCATAGGCGTGCAGGGTATGGCCGAATTCGTGGAACAGGGTCTCGGCGTCGTCCAGCGAGATCAGGATCGGCTCGCCCCCCTCGGCCTTGGTGAAGTTGTTGTTGTTCGAGCCGAGGGTGTTCTTGTCCCCGTCATAGGTCGAATGCGACCGGTAGGTCGTCATCCAGGCCCCCGAGCGCTTGCCGGCGCGGGAATAGTCGTCGGCGTAATACAGGCCGATGGGCCGGCCGGCGTCCTTGACCTCATAGACGGTCACGTCCGGATGGAAGACCGGCACGGCGCCCGCGGGCAGTTTGTCGAAGGTGAAGCCGTACAGGCGGCGCGCCATCTCGAACGAGCCGGCGCGGACGTTGTTGAGCTCGAAATAGGGTTTCAGCTCGTTCTGGTCGAGGTCGTACTTCTGCTTCCGGACCTTCTCCGCATAGTAGAGGTAGTCCCACGGCTCGATGTCGTGGCCGGCGATGGCGCGCATGTCGGCGACCTCCTCGGCCACCCGCGCCTTGGCCGGGGCCCAGACGCGATTCATCAGATCCATGGCCGCGCGCGGCGTCTTCGCCATCGTGTCCTGCATCCGCCATTCGGCGTGATTGCCGAAGCCCAGCAGACGGGCGCGATCCTGACGCAGCTTCACGATCTCGGCGATGATCGCATTGGTGTCGTTGGCGCCGCCGTTGTCGCCGCGATTGACGAATTTGCGCCAGACCACTTCGCGCAGGCCACGGTCATCGGCGAAGCTGAGGAAGGGATCGACGCTGGAGCGGGTGTTGACGATGGCCCAGCCCTGGACATTCCGGCTGCGCGCCGCGGCGGCCGCGGCGGCCTTGTTCGAGGCGGGCAGGCCGGCGACCCCGGCCTCGGTCGGGATGACAGTCCAGGTGTTCTCGTCGGCCACGACCTTCTGGCTGAAGGCGGTGAAGGCGTTCGCCAGGGCGGTGTTGATCCGGCCCAGCTCCGCCTTGCCGGCGGCGTTCAGGGCGGCGCCGTTGCGCACGAAGGCGTCGCGGCTGCGTTCGGCGATGCGCGTCTGCTCGGCGGTCAGGCCCATGGCGCGGGCGTTGTCGGCCACGGTCTTGATGCGGGCGAACAGCTTTTCGTTGAAGGTGATCTCGTCGCCGGCGGCCGAAAGCAGGGGCGACACCTCGGTGTCGACCGCGTTGTAGTCGTCGGACCCGATATTCGAGGTCATAACGCCATAGATCGAACCGGCCCGGTCCAGCGGCTCGCCGGCCATCTGCATGGCGACCATGGTGTTGGCGAAGGTCGCGGGCTCGGGATTATTGGCGATCGCCTCGATCTCGGCGCGCTGCAGGTCGATGCCTTCCAGCAGGGCGGCGCGCAGCTTGGGCGCCGTCACCCGGTCCCACGGCGGCACGCCACCGAACGGTCCGGTCCATGGCTGCAGCAGTTCTGCGCGCGGGGTCTGGACCGGCAGGACGGCGCGCGCGACGGCGGCGTCAGCGGCGAGGGTCGCGGTCGGGTTTGCTCCGCCCATGGGCATTCCGTTCGAGGCGCAGGCCGAGAGGGCGAGCATGCTGCCCCCGGCGATGAGAAGGTGACGTCTGTGCATGAGAAACTCCGTGCGTGGCGTTCGTTGCCATGACCCTAGGCGCTCGCGCCGCTGACTGTCACATGAACGGGCCGTAATCTTACTCGGTGGACGGGGGCGGGCGGCAAGTCTAAAGCCCGCGCCATGGCGATTGGCGTATTCGACTCCGGCGTGGGCGGCCTGACGGTCCACCGCGAACTGACGCGGCGGTTCCCCGACCGGGATTTCGTCTATCTGGCCGACCAGGCCAACGCCCCCTATGGCGGGCGCGGCGGCGAGGAGATCGTCGAGCTGACCCGCGCGGGCTGCGAACGGTTGTTCGAGGCGGGGGCCAATATCATCGTCCTCGCCTGCAACACCGCCAGCGCCATCGCCCTGCGCCGGCTGCAGCAGAGCTGGGTGCCCGAGGCGCGCGCGCGTCACGGTCGCGCAATCAATGTGCTCGGCATCATCGTCCCGACCATCGAGGCGGCCACGGGCCTGCCCTGGACCTATGAGGCCGAACGGCGCGGGGAGAAGATCGAGGCCATCGACATCACCGGGGTCTTCTGCACCGCCGCCACGGCCATGAGCCGGGTCTATGAGATCGAGATCGACAAGCGGAGAGAGGATCTGGCCGTCTTCTCCGAGCCCTGCCCCGGCCTGGCCGGCCTGATCGAACTGGGCGCCCCGGCCGAAGAGCTGAAGGTGGTGGTCGAGGACCACGTGGACGCCCTGCGCCGCCGCATCGGCCGCCATCCCGACCAGGCCATCCTGGGCTGCACCCACTATGAGATCGTCGCCG
The DNA here is from genome assembly GCF_001426805.1 of Brevundimonas sp. Root1423. Lineage (NCBI taxonomy): Bacteria > Pseudomonadati > Pseudomonadota > Alphaproteobacteria > Caulobacterales > Caulobacteraceae > Brevundimonas > Brevundimonas sp. Root1423. The sequence goes on along the minus strand of NZ_LMFL01000064.1, from coordinate 1,635 downwards.
ACCTGTTCGCCGCGGCGCTTCCGCCCGGCACGCCGTTGATCCACCAGCCGACCGCCGTGGCCGACGCCCTGGCGCGCTATTTCGACCGCCATCCGGAATACGACCTGGGCGGCTCGGGCCGGCGGGACTTCCTCACCAGCGGCAAGGCCGGTCCGCAGTCGGACCTGGTCGGCCAGTTCTGGGGCGCGCCCCTGACCTTCACCCCCGCCTGACTTGACGAAAGCCGCCGATCGTCGCCCGTTGGCGGCGGGAGGATTTCCGATGCTCAAACCCCTGATCATGGCCGCCGCCATCGCGGCCCTGTCCGCCGCGCCGGCCGCCGCCGAGGTCGTGGCGCGCACCGCCGACAGTTTCACCCTGCGCTACGCCGTCGGCGCGGAGATCGCGCCCGGTGATATCGCGCCCGCGCTTCAGGACCTGCCGAAATGGTGGGACTCCGCCCACACCTACAGCGGCTCGGCCGCCAACCTCAGCCTCGACCTCACGCCCGGCGGATGCTGGTGCGAAAAGCTGGCCGACGGGACCGACTTCGATCATGGACGCACCGTCTCGGCCGAGCCTGACCGGTTCGTCTTCAACGCCCCCTTCGGCCCCCTGCGCGGCAAGACGACGAAAGCCGAACTCACGGTCACCTGGCCGGGCGCCGACCGCGGCTGGACCCCGACCTGGACCATGGTCGTGGAAGGGCCGGGCATCGGGGCGATGGCCGACGGCGTCGACGCGGTGATGGCCGCCGGCTACCAGCGCTGGCTTCACTATCTGGAATATGGCGAAGCGCCGGCGGCGTCCGGCTCCTAGGCGGCCAGAGCCGCTTCCGAGGCCGCGATCCGGCTGGCGGCGTGGACCACCGCGCCGATGCGCAGCGCCGCCTGCACCTGGGTCGCCGGCACGCCGTGCTTGCGCAGCGCGCCCTCATGGGCGTCGAGACAGGAGCCGCAGCCATTGATAGCCGAGACCGCCGTCGACCACAGTTCGAAATCCATCTTGTCGACGCCCGGATTGGCGAGGACGTTCATTCGCAGCCGGGCGGGGATGGTTGTGTATTCGTGGTTCTTCATCAGGTGCAGCGAACGGTAGTAGACGTTGTTCATGCCCATGATGGCGGCGGCCGCCTTGGCCGCGTTCATCGCCTCCGGCGACAGGATGGTCGCCGCCTGGGCCTCGATCGCCCGGACCACCGGAGCGACGCCGACCGCATGGGCCGAGGCGAGGAAACAGCCCCATTTCTGCTGGTCGTTGAGCACCGTCTCGGAGGCCAGGGAGCCGAGGTTCAGGGATATGTCCTTGGCGTAGGCCGGGATGAGGTCGCGGAGGGCGTCGAGGGACATGGGACTCTGGGGGCTAGATTCTAGGGGCCAGGTTCTCGGTAGAGGCAAGGCAGCAGGGGCTAGAGGCTCGGTTTCCCTGGCCCCTAGCCCCTGGAACCTACGCAGCGAGCGTCTCGCCGCCCACCGGGCGGTTGCAGGCGCACAGCTCATCGGTCTGCAGGGCGTCGACGACCCGCAGGGTGTCGGCCGGGGCGCGGCCCACGTTCAGGTTGGTGACGTAGACGTGCTGCACGACGTTGTGCGGGTCGACCACGAAGGTGGCGCGCAGGGCGACGCCCTCGGCCTCGTCCAGGACGCCCAGGTCGCG
>NZ_LMFL01000063.1:0-6893 GCF_001426805.1 Brevundimonas sp. Root1423 | reverse complement strand
CATGCGGTCGTCATCCTGACCGAATGGGACCAGTTCCGCGCCCTCGACCTGGACCGGGTCAAGCTGCTGCTGCGCGAACCCGTCATGGTCGACCTGAGAAACGTCTACCGGCCCGAGGACATGCGCGCCCGCGGCTTCCGCTACGTCTCGATCGGACGGGCCTGACCGCTAGCGCAGGGCGACGCGGATGAGGGCGGGTTGTTCCGTCGCGGCCTCGTCCTGCGGCATCAGGGTGCGGCCGGCGCCGATGACCACGGTCGCCGTAAGCACCGCCGAAACCGCGGCGATGGCGGCCAGTTTCACGCCGTCGGCGAATTCCTGATGGTTCGGACGCAAGCGATTCCCCCGCAGCGAGTGCGGACCATATCCAGCATCTGACGCGCCCTGCCGCAAGTCACGGAACGGTGTGCGCTCGCAAAAAAAGGACGGAGCCGGGGCTCCGTCCTTTCCCTTGGCGCTACCCGCCTGTCGGCCGCTTGAGCGGCTAGCCGCGGAACGGGCGGATGAGGATCTCGACGCGGCGGTTCTGCGCCTTGCCTTCGGCGGTCGCGTTCGATGCGATCGGGGCGCTTTCGCCGCGACCGTCGACGTACAGCCGGTCGGCGAGGACGTTGCGGCTGACCAGGGCCTGGGCCACGGACGAGGCGCGCTGACGCGAGAGGTTCAGGTTGTAGTCGTCGGCCCCGTCGGAATCGGCATGGCCGACGATGTCGATGATCGACTGGTCGTAGCGGTTCAGGACGGCCGCCACGTCGTCCAGCGTCGCATTGAAGCGCGGGGTGATGCTGGACTGGTTGGAAGCAAAGGTGACGTCCGACGGCATGCGCAGGACCAGGTTGTCGCCCTGACGCGCGACGCCCACGCCCGAGCCGGACAGTTCGGCCTCGAGTTCGCGCTGCTGACGATCCATATAGGCGCCGACCGCCGCCCCGCCGAGCGCGCCGATGCCGGCGCCGATCAGGGCGTTCTTGCGGCCCTCCTCGGAGTTGGAGGTGTTGGTCAGATAGCCCAGCACCGCGCCGCCGAGGGCGCCGGCGATCGCGCCCGTGGCGGTGTTGTTGCGACGCGGGGTCGAGCTGTAGGGGTCCATGGTGGTGCAGGCGGCGCCGCCCAGCAGGATGGCGATGCTGGCGCCGGTGAGGAGAAGCTTGCTGCGCATGGAGGTTTTCCTTTGCCGTGAAATCGGTCTGTCGCCGAAACGTGGGCTTACGGTGGAGGTTCCGACCTGTACGGCATGTGAACGCCGCGCGCCGCGGCTTTGCCAAGGTCGCGGGTTAGGGCGTAAGGAACCGGAATACCGATCCTGCGAGGCCCTGCCGTGAGTGAGACCCTGACCCCCGAAGCCGCCCTGACCGCGGGCAAACGCGCCATCGAACCGGTGTCGATGAAGCTCTACGACGCCGACTTCCAGACGTTCGCGGACAAACTTGGGACGTCGTTCAAACGCTATGGCTTCGCCGTGATCGCCGATCATGGCCTGGACGAGGACGTGATCGGCGCCGCTGTCGCTGACACCAAGGCCTTCTTCGCGCTGCCGGAGGAGACCAAGCGCAAATATCACCAGCCGGGCACGGGCGGCGCGCGGGGGCTGACCCCCTTCGGCGTCGAGGCCGCCAAGGGCGCGGCCACGGTCGATCTGAAGGAATTCTGGCACGTCGGGCGCGAACTGCCTGAGGGCCACCCCTACCGGAAATACATGCGCGACAACGTGTGGCCGGCCGAGGTCGAGGGCTTCCGGACCCACGTCTACAGCATGTTCGAGGCGATGGACGTCCTGGGGGCGAAGATCCTGCGCGCCATCGCCCGCTATCTGAAGCTGGGCGACGACTTTTTCGAGGACAAGGTCGAGATGGGCAACAGCATCCTGCGGATGCTGCACTATCCGCCGGTCCCGGCGGGGGCGTCGGGCGTGCGGGCCGGGGCGCACGAGGACATCAATGTCATCACCCTGCTGCTGGGGGCCGAGGAGGCCGGCCTGCAGCTGAAGGACGCCGACGGCGAATGGCTGGACATCGCGCCGCCGCCCGGCGCCCTGGTGGTCAATATCGGCGACATGCTGCAGCGGCTGACCAACCACGTCCTGCCGTCGACCAGCCACAGGGTGATCAATCCTGCGCCCGAGCGGGCGAGCTTCGCCCGCTACTCCACGCCGTTCTTCCTGCATTTCAACCCGGACTTCGTGATCGAGACCCTGCCCGGCATGATCAGCCCGGACAATCCTGACCGTTATGCCGGCAAGGCGATCATGGCCGAGGATTTCCTGACCGAGCGGCTGAAGGAAATCCGGTTGATCTGATCGCGCGTCCCCCTGAAGGGGGCCGCCGGTCCTATTTCGATATTCTCAGACGTGTGATGTCGCGGCCGATGGCGGCGAAGGCGGCGGAGAGGTCGGATCCGCTGGACGGAAGATAGGCGTGCTGGGGGCTGCTGGCGCAGTCGGCCAGGAGGTCTGCGGCTTCGCCGCCGGCGGCGATCTGGAAGCCTACGGTATAGACGAGGATTCCCCGGGCCTTCATGGCGTCGCACAGCGCCGCGCCCTGATCGAAGGGGTCGCCGTTGGTCGAGTTCTGGTTGATCCTGTCGACGGTTCCGCCGGAACCGGAGCCGGCGTCCCGGGCGATGACGCCGGTGCTGTAGGGCGTGTTGAACTCGCCGTCGGTCATGATGACGACCGCCTTCAAGGTCTCCTCGGGCGCATAGGCGCTGGCGGGGCTGCCCGGCCACAGGCCGTTGAAGTTCGGCGAGACGGAATACCAGCCCCACGCCATGCCGATCTGGCCGGCCGTCGAGCCCGTGACGGACAGGCCGTTGATCAGGGATTTGAGGGTCGACTTGTTGCTGTTGAGCGGCAGGATGACGGCCGACGGGCAGGGGTTCCCCGAGGTGGCTGGATAGTTGCGCCCGACCCAGGTCGAGCCCCCCGGGGCGGCGTCGGTATAGGCCTGGGCGCCGGCGCGTTCGCTGACGCAGGTGCTGGTCTCGAGTGCGCGAAGCGTGCCGGACGGATTGGTGAAGACCCGCCACTGGCAGCCGTCCCGGCCGCACCAGCTCGACCCGCCGGAGGTATGGGCTCCCCATTCCGCGCCGTTGACGCCGATGGAATAGGTGTTGGTCGTCACATTGGCGACGAGATAGGGCCGGTTGTTGATCTGGGTCATGCCGTTGACCCCGGTGATGTAGACGCCCTCGCCGTTCTCCAAGCCATGGCCGGGGGCGGTCACCTGGACCGAGCAGTCCGGCAGCAGGCACTGACGCATCTGGCCGTCATCGTCATAACTGCCGTACCAGTTGGTGTTCACGGTCACCCAGGACCCGCCGTTCCAGGACTGCAGGAAGAATTTCGTGTCACTGATCCGCTGGACCCGATAGGCGCGGTTGTTCACCTGCTCCATGCCATCGACGTTCCGGATCCACACATAGTCGTTGGACTGGAGTCCGTGCGCAGTCGATGTCGTGACCACGCCCGGGCTGGCGCGGGTGATGCCGCTGATGTTCCTTGCCGACGACATCGCCCAGGCCGCATGCGAAATGGACCGGGCGCCGATGGGCGTCCCGCGGGCGCTGTTGGCGTAGGGGCCGACGTTCACTCCCATCGAGTAGGGCACGATGGCCATCCGCGTGTAGAAGGGCGTCTGGACGTCCTGAACCACGATATCGACCAGTTGGACGGCCGCCGCCTTGAGATCGATGATGCGCTGACCCGCCATGGAGCCGGTGATGTCGAGCACGAGGCCGACCTCGAGGTTCCTTGACGACCGGTCGACCTCGGAATGGGCTCCGACCGGCAGATAGTCGTCCATGAATTTGCCGTAGGGCGGAAGGAAGATGTTGGCGACGAGGGCCTTCACATCGACCTTGGAGACGGCGACCACCACATTCTCGTCGTTCAGGACGAAACTCGTATCGGCCTCGCGCAGGATGACATTGGGATAGGCCTGCAGGTTGGCGCGCAGCGACGTCAGGCCCACGCGCTGGAGGTCGGCGTTTTCGGTGTAGGGCGAACGGGCGGCGGCGAGGGCCGCGGCGTCCAGCGCGTCCTGCAGATTGACCCGCACGGTCGAGGCGCGGTGGATATCGACGCCGCCGGCCGTGATCAGGAGCAGCACCGGCAGGCTGAGCCCGAACAGCAGGGCGACATTGCCGCGGGCGTCGGACAGCAAGCCTCTGACAAGCTTCACGCCGTAACGGACACACGAGGCAACGGATGGTCTCATCGTGGGCGGTCCCGCCGGATCATCGGGCCCGAAGGCCCGCTTGCGAAGCTTCAGAATGGGCCGGCAGTCTTAACGCCGGATGATCGCCGGCGATCACGGTTCTCTATCGGGATATGCGCAACTGGGTGATGTCGCGGCCGATGGCCGAGAAGGCCTGGCGCAGGTCGGCGCCCGAGTTCGCCATGTAGACGTTGCCCGAGCTGGTCGCGCAATCGCTGATGAGGGCGCGGGCGCGCGCGTCGTCCACCACCTGGAAGCCCACGGTGTAGACGATCACGCCGGCGTTCTTCATGGCCGTGCACAGGGCCAGCGTCTGGTCGAAGGGATGGCCGTTGGGCGCATTGCAGTTGATGTGCAGGGCCGCCGAACCGGACCCGCTGGTCGAGTTGGCGGCGATGACGCCGTTGCAGTAGCCGCTGTTGTACTCGCCGTCGGTCATGATCACGACCGCCTTCAGGGTGTCGGCGGTGTTATAGGCCCCGCCCGCGGACGAGCCGAACAGGCCGCTGAAGTTGGGCGACACCGCATACCAGCCCCAGGCCACGCCGATGTGGCCGCCGGTCGAGCCGGAGGCGCTCAACAGATCGATGTCGGCCTTCACCGCCGCCCTGTTGCTGGACAAGGGCTTCAGCGTGTTCGCCAGGCAGGGATTGGACGTGGAGGGATAGTTCCGGCCCACGCGGGCGGTGGACGGCGCCGCGTCCGTATAGGCATTGCCCCCCGTCCGCTCGGTCACGCAGCTGCTGATCCGGTGGGTCACCAGATCGTCGTACACATTCTCGAAGGCGAAGTAGGTGCACCCCTGCTGGGCGCACCAGGACCTGCCGCCCGAGCTGTAGGGGGTCAGCGACGCCTCGTTCATGTCGATGGTGAAGCTGTTGGTCGTGGCGTTGCCGACCAGATAGGTCTGGTTGTTGATCTGCGTCATGCCGCCGACATCGGTGATGTAGACGTAGTTGTTGTTGACGAGTCCGTGATTGCTGGCGGTGATGGTGATGGAGCAGTCGTTGTTCTGGCACCTCTGAACCCGCCCGGTGGTCCCGGTGAGGTCATTGTAGTTGCGTCCGTCCACCGGATATCCGGTCAACCGATACAGCTGGAAGGTATTGTCGGTCTTGTTCTTGACGAGATAAGGCTTGTTGTTCAGCGAGGTCATCCCGCCGACGCCGGTAACCCACACCACATCGTTGTTGGAGAAGCCGTGGGCGGTCGAGGTCACGACCACCGGCGAGGCCTTGGTCGCGGCCGTGATGATCTGGGGCGTGCCGGCGAGATTGATGACCGCCCCCGTGATGTTGACCGAGCCGACGATCGAGCCCCGGGCGGCGGTGGCGTAGGTGTCGACGTTGACCGCCATCGAATAGGGGACGATGGCGACCTTGGAATACCAGGGCGTCTGTATGTCCTGCACCACGATGTCGACCAGGTCCTTGGCGGCGGCGCGCAGGTCGATGATCTTCTGGCCGGCCATCGAGCCGGTGGTGTCGAGCACCAGCGCCACCTCGATGTTGCGGGACGAGCGATCCACCTCGGAATGGGCCCCGACCGGCAGATAGTCGTCCATGAACTTGCCGTAGGGCGGAAGGAAGATGCTGGCGACCAGGGTCTTCACATCGACCTTGGAGGAGGCGACCACCACGTCGTCGCTGTTAAGAACGAACGAGGTGTCGGCATCGCGCAGGATGATGTTCGGATAGGCTTTCAGGTTGGCGCGCAGCGACGCCAGCCCGACCCGCTGGAGGTCGGCATTCTGGGTGTACGGCGAACGGGCGGCCGACAGGGTCGCTGCATCGAGCGCGTCCTGCAGATTCACCCGCACGGTCGAGGCCCTGTGGATGTCGACCCCGCCAACGGTCATCAGGATCAGAACCGGAACGCTGAGGGCGAAGAGCATGGCGACGTTGCCACGCGTATCGCCGGCCAAGCGCCGAGCGGAGGCCCGCAGACCCCGGCACAGGCCGTCAAACCAGGAGATCCGTCTCATCGCCTCATCCGCCCGTGGTTCAGCCGCGAAGCAATCCTTCCGCGCCTATCCGGGGGCAGATTGATTGCGCACGGTTAAGCGAAGGGCCCATACCAAGGGTTAATGCCGCGACTTCGTCACGGGGCGGCGGTGGCTTTCGGACGGCGCACCGCGCTCACGCCTCCCAGCCACAGTCCTTGCCGCGGTTCTGCACGGTCAGCCAGGCGTTCAGCGGGGCGAAATAGTCGGTGACGGCCGAGGCGTCGTTGCCGCTCTCGCCCGTGAAGGCTTGCATGGCTTCCGGCCACGGCCGCGACTGGCCCATTTCCATCATCCGCTCGAAGCGCTCGCCGACCTCCTTGTTGCCGTAGATGGAGCAGCGATGCAGCGGTCCCGTCCACCCGGCTTCCTTGCAGGCCGCGCGCTGGAACTGGAACTGGTAGATGTGGGCCAGGAAGTAGCGGGTGTAGGGCGTGTTGCCCGGGATATGGTATTTCGCGCCGGGGTCGAAGGCGTTGGCGGGACGCGGTCCAGGCGGGACCAGACCCTGGTATTTCAGCATATTGGCCGACCAGGCGTCGTTGTATTCCGCCGGGCTGGTCTCGCCGTTGAAGACGCCCCAGCGCCAGCGGTCGACCATCAGGCCGAACGGCAGGAAGGCGATCTTGTCGAGCGACCTGACCGCCATGCGCCGCATGGGTTCGATGATCGAGACG
>NZ_LMFL01000062.1:0-7750 GCF_001426805.1 Brevundimonas sp. Root1423 | reverse complement strand
ATATCGGTCGTATTTCCCAAGCAGGCGAACCTGCGTCCCTGTGAACCATTTCAAAGACCGGAGCCTTCAGGCCGTGAGGCCTTCAGAGTACGCACGTCCGCAAAAACGATCGGCCCACGCAGCGAACCGCGRAGGCCGTTGAAGTCCTGGGTCACTGCAAAGAACAGGTCCGAGGTCGTTCCTGCGRRCCGCGTCTGCATCCCAAAAACAMGCGGGATGCACAGCCGGTCCAACAAGAGTGGGGGCTTATGACCGYCGATTCCGATTTGGTCAAGCGGCGAAACTGTGGCTGAGCCTGCGATCCGCCGGTTTCCGCCGGACTGTGGGTCGACGAGCGAGCGTCACGCCACGCCGCCCGGCCGGGAGGCCCGGGTCGGGCATCTGCGCATCCAGACCCTTCGGCGTCCACACCCCTGTCAGGCGAGAGTGATGGACATGGTTAACGAAAGGTTTCTCCACTGGCCTCCACGACGACAAGGAGGCTTCCCATGCGCCATCTCACCACGCTGTCACTCGCTCTCGCGCTCACCCTCGCCTCCGCCGGCGCCACCGTCTCGCAAGTGACGGATCATCCTGGCATCCAGCGATGCAACGCGGGTCTGCAGCGCAGCATCGCCGTCTGCGACAACATGCACGAGGCAGGCTCCAGCAACTGGAAAAAATGCCTCGACTACAGCATCTCCATGCATCTGCAGTGCGTCACCGAGGTGGTCGCGCATATGGATACGCTCGAGCCCGCCTAGGGCGCAGGCCTACTGGCCGATGTGGATGTCGCCGACTCCGGCGATCGAACGGCTCACCGTACCGGTCGCGCGGGCGATGCTGACATCGCCGGCCCCCGCGAGCGAGACATCCACGTCGCCGGCGACGCCGTCGAAATCGACATCGCCGACGCCGGCGATGCTCACGCTCAGGGTCGGAGCCGTTCCGGCCCGGACGGCGACGTCCCCGGCGCCCGAGATGCTGATCTCGGCCGGCCCGTCGACACGGGCGATGATGACGTCGCCGGCGCCGGACACCGAGACGTCAAGGTCGCGGGTGGCGCCGGCCGTGATGGACCCGGCTCCCGAGACGCTGGCCTCGAGCGCGGACGAGGTCCCGGCCCGGATATCCCCCGATCCGGAGACGCCCAGCGACATCTCGCCTTCGGTGTTGGCGACATTCCAGGTCCCGCATCCGCCGTTGCCGAGCTCGATCGAGGCGGCGCCGCGCCCGACGGAGCCGAACACGGCGCCGGAGGCCTCGACGTTCACATCGCGGGGGGTGCGGATGACGATCAGCGGCGCGGCCGACAGATTGACCCGGCCCACATTGCGGACCTCGACCGACGCCCCGACGCCGGGCTGGGCGGTTTCGGGACCCGGGCGGCAGTTCCGGATGTTGTCGCCGCCGCTGAACAGACCCCGGCCACGCACCCCCCCGTCGATGCGAACATTGGCGCCGTCCCGCGTGACCCGCACCGGCGGCAGGCCGGAACTCCCCTGTTCGATCTCCACGGCGATGTCGGTGCGGTCCTCGACCACGACCGCGACGCGGGCCACGGCGTGGCGGATATCGACCTCCGGGCCCGCCTTGGCGAAGGCGGGGGCGGCCACGGCGGCGATGGCGATGGCGGCAGCGGATGCGATGGCGAGTTTCATGACGGCGTTCCCTCTCCGGAATGTGCCGGGAAGGTGCGGCTGACCAACACTGAAGTCAGCTTAAAACGAGGTCATGACTTCGAATTCACCGAAGTCGTCCGTGTCACACCGGATTCCGTCGTCGGAGTCTTTGAAATCCGTCGTCCAATTCTCCGGCGGATTCCCGCTCCCGCTCAGGCCTTCAGGGCACCCGCCCCGTCAGCCGCGCCGACGTCCGGTTCGAAATCGCGCTCGAACGTCGCGATCCGGCTCTTCAACGCCCCGGCCCGCTTCAGCGCCAGCGACGCGGCCCAGCGGGCGGCCAGCTCGGGCGGCGTCATTCGGTCCGTCATGCGGGGCCGGGCGCCCCGGCTGCGCAGCGCCGCATTGGTATAGAGGGCCCCGTTCCTGAGCCGCGACGACCAGGTCTGGAAGTCCATCGACAGGGAGACGCAGAACCGGTCCAGGTTCTCGACCCGGTGCGGCGCGTAGATCGGCCAGGTCAGCGCCTGGCCCGGCTCGAGATCGATGACCTGGGCGTCCGCCTCGAAGGCCAGCGAATAGGGCAGTTCCTCGGTTGTCTGGCGCGACACCACCTGTTCCATGTCCGCCTCGGCCAGATGCGCCTCGTCGCCCGGATAGACGAAGATCCGCTTGCGGCCGCGCATATGGAACAGCACCACGCCTGCGGCGTCGAAATGATAGGGCACCCGCGCCCGGGGCGAAGACAGGATCAGCTGTCCGGCGTTTCTGACCGCCCGCAGGCCCGGATAGGCGGCCTGAACCTTGCGGAACTCCGCCATGGCGGCGGCCCACAGCTCGGGCCAGCCCGTCTCGACCTCGCGCAGATTGACCCACAGCCGGCCCTGCTGGATCGCCGCCAGCAGTTCGTCGCCGTTCAGCCGCCCCCGCGCCCCGGTGCGCAACGAGACCTGCCCCTCCTCGTCGTAGTCATAGAGGTTGATGTCGAACAGCCCGGCCGGATAACGGTCCAGCACCGCCGCCAGCGCTTCGTCGGAGGCGAAGCCCTGCTCCACCAGATTGTGCGGATGGACTTCGACCCGTTCGATCGGGCCGGAATAGCGGGTGCGCTTGTCAGTCATGGGGTGTCTCAGGCCGGAACGGGTCGAATCGAACTCTGGCGGGCCTTTGCAAGCGCGGCGCCGGCCGCGTGCATCGCGCCCTTGAGGCGGGCCCCCGGCGTCGTTTCGCAGGCCTCGATGGCGGCCCACCGCCGCCGCACGCTGGTGCGCAGCCGCACGCCACGCCCGCCCAGCACGCCGACCGCCGCCTCGCTGACCGCCGCGCCCAGACCGGGCTTCAGCACCACGGCCTCGCGCACGATCCGCGCGCCATTGCAGAAATACTTCTTGTAGTGTTCGCCCTCGAACCCGAAATCGAAGGTCCGGTAGCCGAGGTCAGACGCCAGCCGCATGGTGTCCATGCTCAGCAGGATGCCCGGCGAACAGCGCGCCAGGCTGGGCTCATAGCCCGGGAACCAGAAATGATACTGGTCGCCCGCATGCAGCGAATATTCGATCGCGGTCAGCCGGTCGCCGGCCCACAGCCCCGCCATGGAGGCACCGAAGCCGTCGCGGCCGTCCTTCAGCAGGGCGTGCAGCAGGTCGACCGTCCAGCCGCAGGCGAAGATGTCGTGCCGCGCCGTGCGCCGGTACTGGTCCCGCTTCAACGCGATCAGCCAGTCCAGCAGGGACGGGTCGCGCAGGCCCCGCTCGACCCGCAGCGGACCCAGCTCGGCCTCCATGCTGCGTCGGGCGCGCTCCTTGTCCTTGAAGAATTTGCCCTGGGTCGCGCGTCGTTCGGCGTACCAGCCCTCATAGCCGCCCTCGCCCAGCTCCACCTGGACGGTGCGGCGGTCCTCGCCGAGACCCGTCTCGCCCACCCAGGCCGTGACGTTCAGCCGGGCCGCGCCCAGCGCCCGCGCGACCTCTTCCAGCGAAGGCGCCTGACGCGGGAAGGCGATGACGCCGTGGTAGTCGTTCATCGGCGCGGCCAGGGGCTGAACCGCCCCGCCCCGCCGCTGGTGGGGGAAGAAGCCGACCGTCTCCCCGCCGCGCGAGAACACCGCCACCGCTGCGGCCGGACTGATCCGGCCCGCGACCTGGGCGAACTCAGGCCGGAAATAGGGGCTGTTCAACGACGGATCGGCGGCCAGCATGGCGCGCCAGTCCGACCACGCGGTCTCCTCCAGCGCATCGACCTTGACGATATCGACCCTCAATCCGGTCATGCGGCTTCCCTTGGGCGGGCGCGACGGCTCGCTGTTTCCGGTCCTGTGTCGCACAGGCCCCGTTTCAGGCCGGTGAGCGTTCATGGTGAACGAAGTCTGTGCGGAGCCTCGCACCGCGGCGGGCGTTGCCCATCCAGTCCCCCTTCGCCCCGTCCGGAGCCCGCCATGACCGACCCCCGCCGTCCGCCCAGCCGTGAAACCGAAAACGAGGACCAGCGCACGCCCGCGCGGCAAGGCCAGCCGCCGCGGCCCGCCACGGAACCGAGGGGTTCCGAAGGGTCGTCCAACTCGGGCGAGACCGCCACCGATCCGTCTACGGGAAAGCCCAATCCCTGATCCCGGCCGCCTCGCGAGCCTTCGCTGAATCTACGCACGGAACGACCCGGCCGTCCGGGGATTGGGTTCGGACACAGCCATTGTCCGGATTCCCATGTCGCTTCGCCTGATCCTCGCCTCCGCCAGTTTCCTCGCCCTCGCCGCCTGCGGCGCGCCCGACCCCGTCGAACCCGCTCAACCGGCGCCGGGAGAGCAGGCCCAGGGCCAGACCGGGGGCCCGCCCGTTCTCACCGTCGCCCAGATCGAGGCCGGCGTGCCCGCCGCCCCCGCGCCGGCCGCGTCGGGCGCGTCCCCCCTGCCCGCTCCGGCCCCGGCCACGGGCGAGACAGGCGCCGCGGCCGCGACGACCGCGCCCGACCCCGGACTGGTGCGACTGCAGATCCTGCTGGACCGGACGCCGTTCTCCCCCGGCATGATCGACGGGCTGGCGGGCGACAACACGCGTCAGGCCATCGGGGCCTACCGCAAGGCCAACGGTCTGGGCGAAGGCGACGCCGCCGACACCGCCCTGCTCCAGCATCTCGTCGCCGCGGACACCGGCAAGGTCATGACGCAGTACGTCCTGACCCAGGCGGATGTGGCCGGGCCGTTCAGCCCGCCCTCGACCGGCGATCTGGCGGATCTGGCGCGGTCCGGCGTCAACTACGCCAGCGCCCTCGAACGGCTGGCGGAGCGCTACCACATGACGGAGGCCCTGCTTCAGGGCCTGAACCCGGGCGTCGACTTCCGCCGCGCGGGCCAGACCATCGTCGTCCCCGCGGTGACCGACACGCCCCTCGCCGGCGTCGCCCGCATCGTCGTCGACAAGACCGAACGCTCCGCGCGGGCCTATGACGCCGCAGGCAAGCTGCTGGCCTTCTATCCCGCCACCATCGGCTCCAGCGAGCGCCCGGCGCCGTCGGGCACGGTCACGGTGACCGGCGTCGCACCCGAGCCGAACTACACCTACGACCCCAGCCGGGTGACCTACGACCGCGGCGACGAGAAGATTGTCATCCCCCCCGGCCCCAACAACCCCGTGGGCACGGTCTGGATCGACCTGTCGCGCGACACCTACGGCATCCACGGGTCGCCCGATCCGTCGAAGATCGGCAAGACCGCCTCGAACGGCTGCGTGCGCCTGACCAACTGGGACGCCGAACAGCTGGCCGCCGGGGTCAGGCCGGGCGTCGTGGTGCGGTTTATCTGAGGCGCCCCCGGGCGAGGGCTATCGCGACCTGTAGGCGCCGAGGCGATTCGACCCATAATGCGCGACGGAACGCCGGCGTGGATGGTTGGCGTAGGGGCTCTCATGAGACATCGTCGTGATATTGACGGCTTGCGGGCGCTTGCGGTCATACCGGTCGTATTGTTCCATGCGCGCCGCGAGTGGTTTCCCGGCGGATTCGTCGGTGTCGACGTCTTCTTCGTGATTTCCGGCTTCCTCGTCGCGAGGCTTTTGGTCTCCGAAATTCGCCTGGGCCCCCTTGATCTCTGGCGCTTCTACGATCGCCGCGTCCGGCGACTCTTGCCGGCGTTCCTATGCTTTCTGATCTTCAGCGCGATAGCGGCCTGCATTTTTCTCCTGCCCTCGGAGATGCGTATTTTCGCCCGATCGTCCATCGCTGCGATTCTCTTCGCGTCCAACATCTTCTTCTGGCGATCGGCGGACTATTTCGGGCCAGATGCTGAAGCCAATCCACTGTTGCATACGTGGTCTCTGGCGGTCGAAGAACAGTATTATGTCCTGTTCCCGATCGCGCTGGCGATCATCTTCAGGTTCGGATGGTCGCGGCATTTGCCGGCCTTGATCATGACCGCCGCACTGGCTTCGCTGATCCTCGCGGAAGTCCTGCTGAGCCGATCACCGCCTGCGGCCTTCTATCTGCTTCCCACGCGCGCCTGGGAACTTCTGGTCGGCGCCTGGCTGGCCTGCCGGTCACCGGGCCCGGCGCCCCGGAGGTCCCTGGCAAACGTCGCGGGAATATGCGGTCTGTTGCTCATCCTCGCGCCCATGATCCTGTATGACGATCACACCCGATTTCCCGGTCTAGGCGCTCTGCCCGTGTGCATCGGAACCTTGTTGATCCTCTGGTCGGGCGACAGAAATAAGACGTCGGTTTCTCATCTTCTTTCGGCACGACCCTTGGTCTGGATCGGTCTGATCTCCTATTCCCTTTATCTGTGGCACTGGCCGCTACTGGCGTTCCCGGAGATTGTGCTGCAGCGGGCCTTGGCGACGGATGAACTACTGGTGTCGATCGTCGCCGCCCTCGCCATTTCGACATTGTCCTGGCGGTACGTGGAGCAACCGTTTCGCGGGCCCCCTAAGGCGTACCACGGCTCGGGTCGCCAGCCGCGAACCGTCACGCTGAGCGTGACCATCGCGGTGGCCGTACTTCTCGGAATGACGCCGCTGCTGGATGGAGGACAATGGCGGACGCCGGCTCTGGTGAACCAGCTGGACGCCCCTGGCGCTTCGCCTGCACCGGCCACCCCATGCGAAATGTTTGCGAATCGGCCGGCCTCGTGCCCCCGCTCCGCCTTGCCAATCGTTGTGCTGTGGGGCGATTCACATGCGGCCCACTATCACCGGGCCTTGGCAGGCCTCGGACGCGAGCGGGGCTTCGACGTGCGCATCGCCAGTCTGGCCGGATGTGCGCCCCTCCCTCATTCCGAATTGGCCTCGGCTCAAGGCGCCGTCCGCGCTGACTGTCAGAAATTCAACGATGATGTCCTCCAGGAGCTCAGGGGATCGCCCGGCGTCAGGCTCGTCATCCTGAGTGCGCGCTGGAACCGATTCTTCTTCGACAGCACCGATCCCGAATTGATGATGCTGGGACCGACCGGTTCGGGCGACGACGCCCCGGCGGACCGGCTCGCCGAAGGCCTCGAAGCGACACTGGACGATTTATCCCGAATGGGCCTGATCAACGCCGTGATCGGACCAGGGCCTGAGTTTGTTCTGCCTCTCCCCGGCTGCTTGGCCAGGCCGGTCTGGCAGGGAAGGCCCGCCTCGAACTGTGTGCTCCATCCGCACACCAAACCGGGCGAAAAAGGCGATGCGGTGGTGGCGGCCGTGCTGGCCGAGTACCCGGCGACGCTGACAATCCGGCCCTACGACAGCCTGTGTCCGCGCGGTCGCTGTCATACGGTGGTGATGGGGAGGCCGGCTCTGATCGACACCGACCACCTGAGCTATCACGCCGCAGAGCAGGTCCTTCGATCCGTCGACTGGCCCGAACTCAGGCGGGACCAGTAGGCGCTGACGGCATCTGTCGGACATCGAGGGAAGCAGTATCTGCAAGGCCATCTACGCGAAGCCCCCGCCGGCTTGCGCTGGCGGGGGCTCTGTTAGGCGTGCCCTCGACGAGAGACTATTCGGTGATCTTGCTCACCACGCCGGCGCCGACGGTGCGGCCGCCTTCGCGGATGGCGAAGCGCAGCTTCTCTTCCATGGCGATGGGGGTGATCAGCTCGACGTTCAGCTCGGCGTTGTCGCCGGGCATGATCATCTCGACACCTTCCTTGAGGTGCACGATGCCGGTCACGTCCGTGGTGCGCG
>NZ_LMFL01000061.1:0-8632 GCF_001426805.1 Brevundimonas sp. Root1423 | reverse complement strand
CTGGGCCTTTTTCGACATGCACTGGCAGACGGTGACCGCCCGCCTGTCCGACGGCCTGGCCGGCGATATCGCCTGGGCCGCCGAAAGCTGGCGCGACGACCCGACGCCGCGGAACATGGCCGTCATCTCCGAACGCGCCCAGCGCTCGATGTCCCTGTCCATCGCCCTCCAGGACGGCGCGGTCCTGCCCGAGGAGAACCGGCGCGGCCCCGTCGGCGTCGTCGATCGCACGCTGGAGCAGGCGCTGGCCGCGCGGCTGGACCAGCCCTTCTGGTTCGACACCACCCGCTACCCCGCCTATGTCGATATCCGGGTGCAGCAGCCGCAGGGCGTGCTGCGCATCATCGCTCCGCGCGAGCGCGCCGTCGCCACCCAGGCCCACATCTTCGTGCTGTGGCTGCTGATCGCCACCGTCCTGCTGATGGGCGTCGCCATCCTGTTCATCCGCAACCAGGTCCGCGCCATCGAGCGGCTGGCCGAGGCCGCGGAAGCCTTCGGCCGGGGCGAGACCCAGGAACGGTTCAAACCGCACGGAGCGCGCGAGGTCCGCGCCGCCGCCGTCGCCTTCCTCGCCATGCGCGAGCGGATCCAGCGCCACATCGACCAGCGCACCGCCCTGCTGGCCTCGGTCAGCCACGACCTGCGCACGCCTCTGACCCGCCTCCGGCTCGAACTGGCCCTGGCTCCCCCGTTCAAGCGCGCCGGCGCCATGCAGGGCGACCTGGACGAGATGGAGCACATGATCGACGAATACCTCGCCTTCGCCCGCGGCGAGGCCGGCGAGGCGGCGCAGCCTGTCTCCCTGTCAGACCTGTTGGGCGCCGCCGCCGAGGACGCCCGTCGCGCCGGAGCCGAGGTCGAGGTCGTCGCGCCCGAGGGGCTGACCGCGTCGCTGCGCCCCCTCGCCTTCAAGCGGGCCCTGACCAATCTGGCGGGCAATGCGGCGGCCCATGGCGAGCATGTCCGGTTGAGCGCGCGCGCCCTGCCCTCGGGCGGACTGGAGGTGGCGATCGAGGACGACGGCCCCGGCATTCCCGAGGACATGCATGAAGAGGCCTTCCGGCCCTTCTCCCGCCTGGACGCCTCGCGCAACCAGAACCGCAAGGGCGTGGGCCTCGGTCTGGCCATCGCCCGCGACGTCGCCCGGGGTCACGGCGGCGACATCACCCTCGAGCGCAGCGATCTGGGCGGCCTGCGGGCCCTGATCCGCCTGCCCGGCTGATCACATTTGGCGCCCTCCACTGGCGAAGCGGAGCCATAGCGCGCATCTTTCGCGGCGACAGGGCTCTGGAGAACATCCATGCGTAGACTCGCCTTCCTTGCTCCGCTCGCCGCCGTTCTGGCGGTCGCGGCGACGCCGGTCCTGGCCGATCCCGTCGCCGTCAATGTCACGATCGGACCCGAGGTGCTCGAACACGCCGACGAACTGGGCCGGCGCGAGGTTCAGCAGCAGGCCTCGCGTCTGGCCGATGTCGTGCGTCGAACACTCGTGCGCCGCGGCGCGCTGAACGGGGCCGAGGTCAATCTGACCCTGACCGATCTGAAGCCCAACCGGCCGACCATGCAGCAGATGGTCGACCGTCCCGGTCTGGACGGAATCCGCAGCGTCTCGATCGGCGGCGCGACCATTTCGGGCCACGTGACGACGGCCGACGGCCTGATCCATCCGGTCGAGTACGACTGGTATTCGACGAGCATAGCGGAGGTGCGGGGCTTCACCGCCTGGCAGGACGCCGACCGCGCCTATCGCCGGCTGGCCGCCAACCTGGCCGACGGTCGCTACGTCACCCGCTAGAGGGTTCGCGCCCGCTGCACGGCGGCGGCGACGGCCGCCCTCGCCGCGCGCTCCAGATCGCCGCCGGCCGCCATGGCGTCGAGACCCGCGCGCGTCGTGCCGCCGGGTGACGCGATGCGGGCGATCAGCGCGTCCAGCGACTCCTCCGTCTCGACTCCGGCTCCCGCCGACCGCAGGGCGCCGCGGGCCAGTCGTTGCGCCGCCCCGGCCGACAAGCCGTCCGCCCGCCCCGCCTCGGCCAGGGCCTGGACGAAGGCATAGATGAAGGCGGGAGCGGAGCCCGCCACCGCCGTGGCGATGTCGATTTGGGCTTCGGACTCGAGGTCCACGACATCGGCCATGCCGGCGAACAGAACGCGCGCCAGCTCGCGCGTCTCGGCATCGGAGGACCACAGGGCGGCGACGCCGCGCCCCTGCGCCACCGCGGTCGTCGGCATGACCCGGGCGACAGGCCGCGCGGAGGCCAAGGCGATCTCGGCCGCCGGAACCCCCGCCATGACGGAAACCAGCCGCGTCTGCGGGCCCAGATGGGCCGTCAGCGGAGCCAGCGCCGCGCGCCAGATCGCAGGCTTCACCGCCAGCACCAGCGCCCGCGCGGCCGCCAGCGCCTCCATCGGCGGATTGATCCGCGCGCCCCGGGCCCGCGCCGCCTCGGCGGCCGGCTTGTCCGAGGGCGTCAGGATGATCAGGTCGGTCGCCGCGACCGTCCCGGTCTTCAGCCACCCCTCGACGATGGCCGAACCCAGCCGGCCGCAGCCCAGCAGGACGACGGGGCCCGAGGGGACGAGAGGGGTCATGGCCGTCAGGCSGTGCCGACGGTCTCGAACAGGCAGGCGTCGATCGCCTCCTGCGGCTTCTTCGATCCGCGGATCATGAAGTCGAAGGCCGGGTAGTAGCGGTCSGCGGCCTCGACCGCCGCGTCGATCATCGAGGCCGCCTGGGCCAGGGTGGGGCGCTCGCCCATCGGCAGGGCCAGCGAGTGSCGGAAGACGATCTCGCCGTCCTCGGCCCAGACCTCGAAATGGCCCATCCAGGTRCGCTGGTTGATCAGRCCGACCAGTTCATAGGCGGCGGCGCGCCGCGACTTCTTCGCCTGCAGGTCCAGGGCGCAGCACAGCTGAAGGCAGTCGCCCTCSGGCCGCCAGGCGAACCACAGCTCATAGTCCTTCCAGTCGCCRGCCAGGGCGAAGGCCAGATCGCCYTCGTCGGTSCGGTCGAACGGCAGGTTTTCRGCCACCAGGACGTGTTCCACGACATCCAGCGGATCGTAGGGAACATCGACTTCTTCGGGCCGTACAGCGTCCATCAGGCACTCTCCGGGCGCGACTCACGCCCTGTCATCAGACGGTAGGCGGGTTCGCAGATTTGGAACGTCGAGCGGATCCGCCCCGACGAGCTCGAACCCTTCGACTTCACCCGATTTCGTCGGGCAGGTGGTCATCACCTATGGCGACGTGCCCCTGCTGCGCGCCNCAGCCACCAGGACGTGTTCCACGACATCCAGCGGATCGTAGGGAACATCGACTTCTTCGGGCCGTACAGCGTCCATCAGGCACTCTCCGGGCGCGACTCACGCCCCGTCACGCAACGGTAGGCGGGTTCGCAGATTCGGCTCAACCGGCTGCGTCCTGAGGGGGAACCGACSCTGTGGACGTTCCCGTGGCAGGCTTTTTTCCAGCCTTTGCAGGGGTTTTCAGCGCCGCGACCTCGGCGCGCAGGGCGGCGATCTCGGCCTTCAGCGCGTCGAACTCGTCGCGGCGGACCAGGTCCAGTTCCGCGGCCATGCGGTCCGTCTGTGCACGGAAGGCCGTCTTCGCCTCCTCGCCCGCCGCCTGGGCCAGGCCCATGGCGCCGGTCGTCAGCTTGGCGAACTCGTCGAGGATGGGGTTGCGCGTCTGCATCTGCGGGCTCCGGCTCGAACGGGCGAGCGTCGTTAATGAAGGTTCACCCGATATGGTGAACGAAACCTTGCTGTCGATGCGACCTATGGCCTGATTTGGGCGCCGGGCGACGCCGTGTTGCGGAAAATTCAGGGACGCGCCCGGCGACGCTTGCTAAACCGCCCTTCGAGACCCTTCGACAGGAGTGCCCGTGCAATTCCCCGAGTTCGATCCGGTGCTGCTCAGCATCGGCCCGCTGGATATCCGCTGGTATGCGCTGGCCTATGTCGCCGGCATCGTCCTGGGCTGGTGGTACTGCGCCCGGCTGGTGAAGGCCAACGCCCTGTGGCAGCCCGCGAAGCCGCCGGTCACGACCCTGCAGCTGGACGATCTGGTCCTCTACATCACCCTCGGCATCATCCTCGGCGGGCGCCTGGGCTTCGCCCTCTTCTACCAACCCGAGCTGTACGGCCGCCTGTTCACGGGCGCCGACTGGGGCGAACGGCTGGCGCTGTTCCGCCTGTGGGACGGCGGCATGTCCTTCCACGGCGGCCTGATCGGGGTTTCGGTCGCGATCGTCTGGTTCGCCTGGCGGCACAAGATCCGGCTGCTGAGCCTTGGCGATCTCGTGGCCCCCGCCGCGCCGATCGGCCTGTTCTTCGGCCGCCTCGCCAACTTCATCAACGGCGAGCTCTGGGGCCGCGAGACGACCGTCCCCTGGGCGGTCCGCTTCTGCAACGACCGCATCTATCGGCTCTATAACGGCTGCCCAGCCGGCGACGTGCCCCGCCATCCCAGCCAGCTGTACGAAGCCGGCCTCGAGGGCCTGGTCCTGTTCGCCATCCTGTGGTTCGCCATCCACAAATGCAGGCTGCTGTCCAAGCCCGGCTATGTCACCGGCGTCTTCCTGTTCGGCTACGGCCTGTCCCGCGCCCTGCTGGAGAATGTGCGCCAGCCCGACGCCGGTCTCGACAACCTGCCGCTGGGTCTGACCATGGGCATGATCCTGTCGATCCCGATGATGATCATCGGGGCGGTTCTGATCTGGCGCGCCTGGAGCCGGCCGCCCGCCGCCGCCTGATCCATGGGCGCTTCGCTTGGGGACAGACTGGCGCGGGAGATCGCCCTGACCGGCCCGATGACGGTGGCCGACTATGTCGCCCGCTGCCTGCACGATCCCGAGGGCGGCTATTACGCCACCCGCCCGGCGATCGGGGCGAGCGGCGACTTCGTCACCGCGCCGATGGTCAGCCAGATGTTCGGCGAGCTGATCGGCCTCTGGGCGGTCGAGCTGTGGCGGCGGCTGGGCGCGCCCGAGCGGATCCGGCTGGTCGAGGTCGGACCCGGCGACGGCACATTGATGGCCGACGCCCTGCGCGCGGCGCGGCTGGCGCCCGATTTCCTCTCTGCCGTCGACTTGGTCCTGATCGAACCCAGCCCGCCCCTGCGCGCGGCACAGGCGCGAATGCTGAACGACAGCGATGTTCATCCGCGCTGGGTCAGGGACCTGAACCGGGTCGAGACCGACGCCCCCGTCATCCTGATCGCCAACGAGGTGCTGGACTGCCTGCCCGCGCGCCAGTTCGTGAAGACGGACGACGGCTGGGCCGAGCGCCGCGTCGGCGTGACCGACGACGGCGGCCTGACCTTCGGCCTGGTGCGCATCACCGGCGGCTTCACCCGTCCCGCGTTCGCGGTCGAGCCGGGCCAGACGGTCGAGATGTCCGATCAGCAGGCCGCCTTCGGCCGCGACGTGGCGGCCTTGGTAAAGGCGGCCTCCGGGGCCGCCCTGCTGATCGACTACGGCCGCGCCAGGCCCGAGGCCGGCGACACGCTTCAGGCCCTGCGGCGGCATCAGAAGGTCGATCCGCTGGAAACGCCGGGCGAGGCCGACCTGACCCAGTGGGCCGACTTCCCGACGGTGCTGGAGGCCGCCGTCCGCGCGGGGGCCGACGTCACCGGAACCCTGGGTCAGGGTGAATTCCTCCGGCGGCTCGGGATCGAAGCCCGCGCAGACCGGTTGAAGGCGGGACGGCCTGACGCGGCGCCCGTCATCGAGCGCCAGCTGGCCCGCCTGACTGCGGACGACCAGATGGGGACGCTGTTCAAGGCCTGCGTGGTCTTCTCGCCCCGTAGCCTGGTGGTCCCGGGTTTCGAGGACGGGATATGACGCTGGAACCGATCACCCACTCGCTGCTGGACAAGGCGGGCGTCCGCCATGGCTTCTTCACGCGCCAGGGCGGCGTTTCCACCGGCATTTATGCCAGTCTGAACACCGGCGTCGGCTCCACCGACTACCCCGCCGCCGTGGCGGAAAACCGGAGACGGGTGGCGGCGCATATGGGCGGCGTCCCCGACGACTTCGCCGCCTGCTACCAGATCCACTCCAGCCTCGCCCGGGTCGCCGAAGCCGGCTGGAAGGGCGACCGGCCGGAGGGCGACGCCACCGTCACGGCCGCGCCGAGCGTGATCTGCGCCGTCCTGACGGCGGACTGCGCACCGGTGTTGCTGGCGGATCCCGAGGCGGGGATCGTCGGCGCAGCCCACGCCGGCTGGAAGGGAGCCCTGGACGGCGTCATCCACTCCACCGTCGCGGCCATGCAGGCCCTCGGCGCCGAGCCCCGGCGCATGGTCGCCGTGGTCGGCCCCTGCATCGCCCAGGCCAGTTACGAGGTCGGCGCCGACTTTCAGGGCCGGTTCGATCACCACGATCCCGGCAGCGGCCGCTTCTTCGCGCCCGGCGCGGCGCCGGACAAACGGCTGTTCGATCTTCCCGGCTTCGTGTTGTGGCGTCTCGAACAGGCCGGCGTCGGCGACGCGGCCTGGACCGGCCACGATACGCGCGTGGACGAGGTTCGGTTCTTCTCGAACCGGCGGGCCTGGCTGAATGGAGAGCCGGACTTCGGCCGGATGATGAGCGCGATCAGCCTTCGCTGAGGCCGTAGCCGTCGTCTCTCGATTCCCCGGATCCGGTATCCGAAATCACGCGAAAAGCGTCGTCGAATTCCCCGTCGTCCAGCGGCCGGTTTTTAACCCGCCATCGCCAGTTCCGGCGCGCCGGTCACTTCGCGCCACGCCTGCGGATTGGCCAGCAGTTCGCGGACCAGCAGGTTGTTGATGTGGTGGCCCGCCTTGACGCCCTCGTAGCGGCCCAGCAGAGGGGCGCCGAGCACATACAGGTCGCCGATCGCGTCCAGCGCCTTGTGCTTGACGAACTCCCGCTCCATCCGCAGGCCGCCGGGGTTCAGGATCTGGTCGCCGTCGATGACCACGGCGTTTTCCAGCGANTGATAGCCGTCCGCCGCGAACCGCATCGCCAGCTCGTGCCACGGCTTGTGCTTGACGAACTCCCGCTCCATCCGCAGGCCGCCGGGGTTCAGGATCTGGTCGCCGTCGATGACCACGGCGTTTTCCAGCGAACCGCCGCGGGCCAGGCCGGCGCGGCGCAGGGCCTCGACCTCATGGGCGAAGCCGAAGGTGCGGGCGGCCATGATCTCGTTGCGGAAGGTTTCCTCGTCGACGACGAAGTCCACCACCTGGTTGCCGATGACCGGCGTGTCGAACTCGATCTCGAACCGCATCTCATAGCGGTCGCAGGGCAGCAGGGCGGCGGTCTTGTCGCCTTCCTGGACCCGGATCGGCTCGAGGATCTCGATGTAGCGGACCGGGGCCTCCTGGCGGCGGAAGCCGGCGCGGTCCAGCAGCTGGACGAATTGCAGCGCGGAACCGTCGAGGATCGGCAGCTCGGGGCCGTCCACCTCGACCACGGCGTTCGATACGCCCAGGGCCGCGAAGGCGGCCATCAGGTGCTCGATGGTCGACAGGCGCACCCCGGCGGCGTTCTCGATCATGGTGTTCAGGCGGGCGTCGACGACGGCCTCGCCCGAGACCGGAATGCGGTTGTCGCGGTCCTTGATGTCCGTCCGCACGAAGACGATGCCCGTCCCGACCGGGGCCGGACGCACGGCCAGACGCACCCGGTCGCCCGTGTGCACGCCCACGCCCGCGATGATCGCGGGAGCGACGGTCGTTCTCTGGCGATGGTCGTAGCTGACCGGCAAGCTCAAAACTCTCTCAATCGCGATGCCCGCAACCCGTGCGGATTTCGCCCCAGCAACCGTCTAGCGACGGCCCCGCAACAGCGAAATGAAAGTCGGGTTTCCGATTGTTTCGGTTTTCGTAACCGTACTCGACGCGAAAAGCCCCGGAGCTCGCGCTCCGGGGCTTTCCTGATCGGTCGAAGACTAGTTGGCGAGGCGGCGCAGGAAGGACGGGATTTCCAGATCGTCTTCCGCCTGGTTCAGATCCGGCTCGGGCGCCGGCTGGGCCTGGGTGGTCGGACGCATCTCGGTCATGCGGGACTCGGTCGGACGCGACGGCGGATACGTCGGCTGGGCCGGCTGACGCTTGCCGCGGCCGAACAGGCTCCAGCCCGACTTGCGATGATCGCGGTCGTCGTACTCGTCATAGGCCGGCTCCTCGCGCCGGGTTTCCGGCTGGGGCGCGCGATCGGCCGAACGGTCCATGTACAGGTCGCCCTGGGCGACCGGGGCAGTCGTCTCGGCGGCCGTGCGGGCGCGGGGCGAGGATTCATACTCCTCGACCCAGGGATCGACGATCGGCTCCAGTGCGCGGTCCTCGGCGACGTGGATCACGGGTTCCGGGCGCGGCTCGGGAGCGCGGGCCGCAGTCCCGTAGGCCGGCTGGGCGGACTGAAAGGTCGGGACGATCGGCGCCGGCTCGGGCTGGCGCGGGGCCTCGGCCCGGACGGGCTCGCTGCGGGCGGGTTCGTTGCGGACCGGTTCGGCGCGCGAGGCGGCATAGGGGGCGGCCGGGCGGCGCGTGTCGAAGGCCGAGGTTCCGGCAACCGGCGCGCCCTTGGCGGCGGCCAGGTCTTCCATGCCCGTGGCCACGACCGAGACGCGGATCTTGCCGTCCAGGGCCGGGTCGAAGGCGG
>NZ_LMFL01000060.1:0-10015 GCF_001426805.1 Brevundimonas sp. Root1423 | reverse complement strand
GGCGATGATCTCGACCTCTTCGTCGGCCAGGGTCTTSAGGATGGCGAACAGCAGGTCCTGYTTGCGCAGGTTGCCGGCGTTCTCGATCTCGAGGCTCTCGGCGAAGGCGACCAGTTCCTCSGGCGTCTTGTCGTTGAGYTCCTGCAGGGTGATGCGGCCGTTGGGGACGATCGGYTCGCCGTCGTCCTCKTCCTCSCCSKRCTCCTGRTCGACCATGGGCAGGTCGGCGGCGGCGATTTCCGTCGTCGGCAGATCGCCGTCGAGGTTTTCGGCTTCAGGAGCGGTGGGATCGGTGTCGCGGACGTCGGTCATGGGAGGCTTCTTACACATGCGCAGCCGGGCGCTCGCGCAAGCGAGGCCGGGCGGGCTGACAATGTCTGGCCTCGCGGCCGGCAGGGAAACGACGGGGTCCGACGGGAGAGATCCGATCGGCGTCGCTGGGAGAGAGGGACCGCCCGGCGCTGCCAGGAACGGTTCGGGATGAGGGGAACCACGCGGGGGCCGTCAGGTCAAGCGGGACCTAGCCGAAGGTCCATTGGGTCGTGACCGAGAGCACCGCCACGATGGCGATCACGAAGGGGATTTCGTTGGTCATCCGCCAGAACCGGCCCGTGCGGGTCGAGGTCCCGGCTGCGATGCGCTTCAGTTCTTTCGACAGGAAGCCGTGCCAGCCGCTGAGGGCCAGGACGGCCAGCAGCTTTGTCGCCATCCACGGCTGGGCCAGGAAGCCCCAGCCCGCGCCGAAGCCATAGACGTGGATCAAGATCATCCAGACACCGAACACCCAGGCCAGGCTCATCGCGGGATTGATGATGATCTTCAGCAGCCGCCGCTGCCAGATCCGGAGCAGTGATTGCATCTCCGATCGCAGAGGTTCGGCCTTGTCCGCCTGTTCTGCGTCATAGGCGTAGAGCCGCGGCAGGAAGAGCATGCCGGCCATCCAGGCGATGACCGCGAGAATATGCAGACCCCGGACGATTTCGAATGTCGTGCCATCCAGCATCAGGCCGCCCTCCGCGCGCATTGGGCCGGGCACGCCTTCCAGGCCGCCCGGCATCCCGGACCGTGGGGCGCGACGCCCTCGCGCGACAAGGCCTCCAGGACCGCGTCGGCCAGGGTCCCGATGAAGGGAGCCGCCACTCCGACGGCCGGCGCGCGCAGATACGGCGCGACGCCCAGTTCATGGGCCAGTTCGGCGTATTCGATGTCGAGCTCGACCAGGGTCTCGATGTGTTCGGAGACGAAGGCGACAGGGGTCACGATCACGCCGACGCCATCGCGGGCGGCCTGCTGGATGGCCTCGGGGGTCGACGGGCCCAGCCACTTCATCGGCCCGACGCGGCTCTGGTAGCAGATGGTCCAGTCGGTCTCGCGTTCACCCAGACCGACCGCTTGCGCGATGGCGGCGCAGGTGGCCTCGATCTGCTCCTGATAGGGATCGCCCTTTTTCGCGATCAGACTCTCGGGAATGCCGTGGGCCGAGAAGAGGACGCGGACGGGCCGGCCACCCGCCTCCGAGAGCTTCGAACGCACAGCCCTGGCCTGGGCTTCAATCCATCCCGCGGCCCGCGGATAGCAGCAGATCGTGCGGCTCGCGCCCGGGCCCTCATAGACCGTGTTCCACAGCTTCAACGACGAGTCCGTCGTCGTGGTCGAGAACTGCGGATAAAGGGGCAGCAGGACGATCTCGTCCGGCGCGAAGGCGGTCACCTCGGCGGCCGTCTGTTCGCTCAGCGGCGACCAGTAGCGCATGGCGATGAAGGCGCGGACGTCGTCGTCCGGCAGCCGCGTCCTCAGCGTCTGTTCCAGCGCGGCCGACTGTTTGCGCGTCTCGGCCAGCAGGGGCGAGCCGCCGCCCATCAGGGCGTAGTTGGCCTGGGCGCCGGTCTCGCGTCGGCTGGAGATCAGGCCCGCCAGCCAGGTCCGGAACGGATCGGGCAGGCCGATGATGGCCGGGTCGCGGAACAGGTTGAACAGGAAAGGCCGCACCGAGGCCGGATCGTCAGGCCCGCCCAGATTGAACAGGACCACCGCGATCCGTCGTCCGGAGGCCGCTCCGGTCATTGTGCGCCGATCCGTTTCAGCACCTGTTCGACATGGGCGATCGGCACGTCGGGCAGGATGCCGTGGCCGAGGTTGAAGATCCACGGCCCCTGCCCCCAGGCCTCGAGCAGCTGGTCGACGCGGCGATCCAGCATCGGACCCCCGGCGCGCAGCAGCAGGGGATCGAGCGCGCCCTGGATCGGCTTGATCACCTGGACGCGGCGTCCGATCTCCAGCGGACAGGCGGTATCGAGCGCCACGCCCTGGACGTCGACCTCGGCCGCATAGCGTTCCGCCAGGGCCGCCGAGCCGCGCGGGAAGCCGATCAGGGGCACGGTGACGCCCAGTTCGCGCACCCGGCGAACCAGTTGCTGGTGAGGCCGCAGGACCAGGCTTTCGAACAGGTCTTCCGGCAGACCCTCGGCCCAGCTTTCGAAGATCTTGAGCACCTGGGCCCCGGCGTCGGCCTGCATCTTCAGATAATGGGCCGTGGCCTCGACCAGCACGTCCAGCAGGGCCGCGACCTTCTCCGGCTCGCTGTAGGCGTAGGTCCGGGCCTGGGCGCGTTCGCCCTTGCCGATGCTGCGGGCCTCGCCGTCCAGCATATAGGTGGCCACGGTCCAGGGCGCGCCGGCGAAGCCGATCAGGGCGCGCTCAGGCTCCAGTTGCGACCGCACGATCGACAGGGTCTGGCCGACCTGTTTCAGCGCCTCGCCAGCCCCGGATGTCAGGTCCCGCATGGCCTCGACGGGAGGCAGGGCGCCCAGCCGCGGCCCCTCTCCGGCCTCGAACCAGACCTCCTGGCCCAGCGCCCGGGGGATCAGCAGGATGTCGGCGAAGACGATGGCGGCGTCGAATCCGAACCGCCGCATCGGCTGCAACGTCGCCTCCGCGGCCTTCTCGGGATCCAGACAGAAGGAGATGAAGTCCGGGGTCGTCGCCCTGAGCGCCCGGTACTCCGGCAGGTAGCGCCCGGCCTGACGCATGAACCAGACCGGCGGACGCGACGGCGTCTCCCCGGCGAGAACCTTGAGAAGCAACGGTGTGGGGGGCGAGGTGATCATGTGATCCCGGTCCTACCGGCGGCCCGGTCCAGGCTCAAGCCCGGCCCGTGTCGCACCCTCCTTATCCTTCTCAGGAAAGATTCGAAGAATGGGAGGTAGAAGGCAGGGCGGGGGATGGCGGGGATAAGCTGGCGCATTTGGGCGCGGACGGACGGGTTTTCCGCAAACAGTCACAGACGGCGGACGGCCGTTCACCGGTCTGGTGACAGCGGGGATAAATCCTGACGAGGCCTCAAGGGCGGGGTTTCAGAGCCGGCGCCTTGTCGGCAGGCTGGGCGCCATTAAGGTCTTGTTAAGGATCTCCACAGGCGGACCGGCGACGGGTCGCGGCCGTGGGATGAACCGCCCCCGCGATGGATGTCCCGTCCACCCTTGTCCCCGCTCGCCGCCCTCGCCCGGTCCGGCTATAGGAAAAGGCTGACAGCCCCGGACCAACGGCGCCCCGCCCCGTCCACAGGAGTCTCGCACATATGGACAGCTGCCGATGACGCCGGGCGCAACGGGGACGGGCCGCACGACGGGCCCTTCGCGGCTGGCGACCTATTTCCACGTCCACCTGGTGTCGGATTCCACCGGCGAGACCCTGAACGCCATGGCCAAGGCCGTGGTGGCGCGCTTCGACGGGGTCATTCCGATCGAGCACATCTATGCCCTGGTGCGGAACGACAAGCAGATGGAGCGGGTGCTGGAGGAGATCGCCGCCTCGCCCGGCGTGGTTCTGCACACCCTGGTCGACCGCGAGCTGCGCGAACAGCTGGAGACGGGCTGCCGCAAGCTGGACATGCCCCAGATCGCGGCCCTGGATCCTCTGGTCGGGGCCCTGTCACGCTATCTGGGCGCGGCCCTGTCGACCCGCGTGGGAGCGCAGCACGCGCTGGACACCGACTATTTCAACCGCATTGCGGCGCTGGACTTCGCCATGGCCCATGACGACGGCCAGGGCACGACGGCCCAGCTGGAAAGCGCCGACGTGGTGTTGTGCGGAGTCAGCCGCACGTCAAAGACCCCGACCTGCATCTATCTGGCCCACCGCGGCATCCGCGCGGCCAATGTGCCGCTGGTGCCGGGCCAGGAGGACGGCGAGCGGCTGGTTGGGCTGAAGAACCCCCTGATCGTCGGCCTGACCGTGTCGCCGGACCGGCTGGTGCAGATCCGCAAGAACCGGCTGGACGGGCTGAACGCCACCCGGGCTTCCTCCTATGTGGACCACGACGCGGTGCGCGACGAGACGGTCAAGGCGAGGCGCGCTTTCGAGCGGCGCGGCTGGCCGGTCATCGACGTGACCCGCCGTTCGGTCGAGGAGACGGCGGCGGCGATCATCAACGTCCTGAACGAGCGCCGTACGCGTCGGCTGGGAGCGGCATGGTGAGCGGGGAACGTCTCATCCTCGCCTCGAAGAGCGCTGCCCGGCAGGCCATGCTGGAGGGCGCCGGCGTGCCGTTCGCGGTGCAGGTCGCCGACGTCGACGAGAACGCCGTCAAGGCGACGCACGATCCCGCCGATGCGGCGGGGCTGGCGGTCGAACTGGCGCGGGTGAAGGCGCTGGCGGTGTCGCGTCATGACGCCGACGCCTGGGTGCTGGGCGCGGACCAGACCCTGGCCTTCGACGGGGGGCTGGTGTCGAAAGCCGGGTCTCTGGAACACGCGCGGAGGCAGCTGGCGTCGATGCGGGGCCGGACGCATCAACTGCATTCGGGCGCGGCCCTGGCGCGGAACGGGCAGGTGGTCTGGGCCGGGGTCGATACGGTCGATCTGCGGATGCGCAATTTCTCGGACGCCTTTCTGGACGCCTATCTGAAGGCCGAGGGCGAGCGGTTGCTGGCCTGCGTCGGCTCCTATCGGCTGGAGGGGATGGGGTCGCAGCTGTTCGAGGCTGTGGAGGGCGACTATTTCACCGTCCTGGGCCTGCCGCTGTGGCCGGTGCTGGCGGAGCTGCGGCGGGCCGGAGTGCTGCGGTCATGACCGTGGTCGCCGGCGTCGCCGGCCAGCCGATCGCCCATTCGCTGAGCCCGGTCATACACGGAGCGTGGATCGAGGCGGCCGGGCTGGACGCGGTCTATCGCGCCTTCGGGCCGGCGAACGCCGAGGCCTTTGCGGAGCTGGTCGATCAGGGGCGGCGCGGCGCCCTGCGCGGCCTGAATGTGACGGCGCCGTTCAAGGCGCAGGCCCTGGGGCTGGCGGACGAGGCCGGTGAAACGGCGTTGGCCTGCGGCGCGGCCAATCTGCTGGTGTTCGAGGACGGCCGGATCCGGGCCGAGAGCACAGATGGCCTTGGCCTGATGGCGGCCCTGGCTGAACAGGCGCCTGGGCTCGACGTGCGAGGCCGGCCGGCCGTTGTGCTGGGCGCGGGCGGGGCGGGGCGCGCGGCGGCGGCGGCGCTGAAGGCGGCGGGAGCGGAAGTCGGAGTGCTGAACCGGACGGCCGAGCGGGCGCAGGCGCTGGCGGATCATCTGGGCGTGGCGGTGGTCGATGCGCGGGCGCTGGGCGAGGCGGCGCTGGTGGTCAATGCGCTGAGCGTGCCGCCGACGATCGATCCGGCGGCGCTGCCGGCCGACGCGGTGCTGATGGACATGACCTATCGCCCGGTGCTCACGCCGTTTCTGGCCGAGGGGCGGGCGCGGGGGCTGACGACGGTGGACGGGCTGGCCATGCTGATCGGTCAGGCGAGGCCGTCGTTCCGGGCCCTGTTCGGCGTTGAACCGCCGGATGTGGATGTCCGCGCCGTGGCGCTGGCGACCCTGGGAGAGGCCGAATGATCGTCCTGGGCCTGACCGGCTCCATCGGCATGGGCAAGTCGACGACGACGGCGATGTTCGCCGACGCCGGGGCCATGGTCTGGAACGCGGACGAGGCGGTGCACCGGCTCTACGCCAGGGGCGGTGCGGCGGTCGGTCCGGTGGGCGAGGCGTTTCCGGGGGTGGTCGCGGACGAGGCCGTGGACCGGACGCGTCTGGCCGAGGCGCTGGGGCGGGACGATCAGGCCTTCCGGCGGCTGGAGGCGATCGTTCATCCGCTGGTGTTGCAGGGTCGGATCGAGGATCTGGCGGCGGCCGAGGCGCGGGGCGTCAGGCTGGCGGTGCTGGACATTCCGCTGCTGTTCGAGACCGGCGGGGACGCCGACGTCGATGCGGTGGTGGTGGTCACGGCGCCGGCCGCGGTGCAGGCGGCGCGGGTTCTGGAGCGGCCCGGCATGACCCGCGAGCGGTTCGAGGCCATCCTGGCGCGGCAACTGCCCGACGCCGAGAAACGCCGCCGGGCCGACTTCGTCGTCGACACCGGCGAGGGGCTGGAGGCGGCGCGGGCCCGGGTGAAGGAAATCGTGGGGATGGTTCTGGCCGAGGGGTGGTCGCCGCCCCGGCGCGGTCTTCCGAAAGCGGACGAACCGCCCCATTAAGGGGGCATGTCCCGCGAAATCGTTCTCGACACCGAAACCACCGGCTTCGACCCGCGTACGGGCGACCGGATGATCGAGGTCGGCTGCATCGAGATCGAGGATCTGCTGCCGACGGGGCGGACCTTTCACCGGCTGATCCATCCCGAGCGGACGATCCCGGCCGATGCGATCCGGGTGCACGGGATCACCGACGATCATGTGAAGGACGCGCCGAAATTCGCCGAGATCGTCATCGATCTGTGCGACTTCATCGGCGACGCGCCGATCATCGCCCACAACGCCCAGTTCGACCGCAATTTCATCGACCACGAATTCGGCCGCTGCGGCCGGGCCCTGTTCCACGAGGACCGCTGGATCGACACGCTGAAGCTGGCCCAGACGCGGTTTCCGGGCATGGCCAATTCGCTGGACGCCCTGTGCAAGCGCTACAAGATCAGCCTGGTCGAGCGCAGCCTGCACGGCGCCTTGATCGACGCCCGGCTGCTGGCCGAGGTCTATCTGGAGCTGAAGGGCGGCAAGGAGCGCCGGCTGGACCTGTCGGCCTCGCGCGTCGTCAGCGCCGCGGCGGCGGCCCATGCGGCGGCGGGCTATCCGCCCCGGCCGCGTCCGCTGGAACCGCGCGGCGGCGAGGCGGAGCACGCGGCGCACGAGGCCTTCCTGCGGGCGACGCTGAAGGACTGGTCGCTGTGGAAGGGCTATGGCCTGGACATGGAAAAGGCGTCCGCCGCCTGACGGACGCCCCTTCATTTCTTGTGGCCTACCACTCGCCGCGCGGCGGCGA
Source organism: Brevundimonas sp. Root1423 (assembly GCF_001426805.1). Taxonomy (NCBI): domain Bacteria; kingdom Pseudomonadati; phylum Pseudomonadota; class Alphaproteobacteria; order Caulobacterales; family Caulobacteraceae; genus Brevundimonas; species Brevundimonas sp. Root1423. Next base: position 2,733 of record NZ_LMFL01000060.1, on the reverse strand, counting down.
GCGGCTTGAGGCCTAGGCCTTGCCGGCTTCGGCCGGGCCGCGGGCGATGGACTGCTGGCGGGCGACGTAGATGCCGGCGAAGTCGATCGGGTCCAGCATGAAGGGCGGGTAGAAGCCGCCGTCCGAGGTGGCGCGGGCGATGATCTCGCGGGCGAACGGGAAGAGGTAGCGCGGGCATTCGATCAGCAGCAGCGGCTCGATGTCCTGCTCGGGCACGCCGTGCAGGGCGAACAGGCCGCCGTACAGCAGTTCGACGTTGAAGACGGTCATCGCCTCGGTGGTCGCCTTGATGGTCAGGCGCAGGTCGACCTCGAACAGGCCGTCGGGGCGGCCCTGGGCGTTCATCTCGACGCCCATGTCGATGGCGGGCTTGCCGTCGACGCGGAGGCTGTCGGGGGCCTTGGGGTTCTCGAACGACAGGTCCTTGACGTACTGGGCGACGATGCGGAAGCCGGGGCCCTGCGGCCCCTGGGCGGCGTTGTCGGCGGGCGCGGCCGTGTTGGCGTCGGCGGGAGGGGCGGCGTCGGTCATCGATCGGGTCTGTCTGAATAGGGTGAACGGCGCCCTTTGAGACGCCCCGGAAGGCGCGGCGACTAGCACGGGGCCGGGGGTGCGGCAACGACGCTCGCCCGACCTCAGCAGCGGTTCATGTTGCGCGACCCTATATCAGCCCCTAATCGTCAGTCGCCGCGCCCGCCGTTTCGCGGACGCCAGCCAGGGAACGCCAGTGCCGCCGGTCCAGATCCAGATCATCATCTTCGCCGTGATCGCCGCCATCGTCCTGTTCCAGCTGTACAATGTGCTGGGCAAGAAGGTCGGCCGTCAGCCGGAAGACGATGCGCGATCCAAGCCGGCCGTCCTCGCGCCGGCGGGCGCCCGGCCGGAGCAAGCCGCCGGCCGTCCGGGCATCCTCGACGCCGTCACCCTGGCCTCGATCGCCAGCCTGAAGGCGCGCGATCCGAATTTCGACCCCGTCCGCTTCCTCGAAGGCGCCCGCCAGGCCCATGAGACCATCGTGCGGGCCTATGCCGCCGGCGACCGCGAGACGCTGAAGCCGCTGCTGACCCCGGCGGTGATGGACTCCTTCGAGGCCGGCATCGCCGCCCGCGAGAGCCGGGGCGAGACCGAGATCGCCGAATTCCTGCATCCGGCCCGCGCCGACCTGGAACAGGCCTCGGCCGAGGAGAACCGGGCCACGGCCAAGGTCCGCTTCCTGGCCGAGCTGCGCAATACGGTGACCTCGGCGGACGCCGCCGCCGAACCACAGATCGAGGAACGCCGCGTCGCCGAACTGTGGACCTTCGAACGGACCCTCGGCGCCAGCGATCCCAACTGGGTCCTGGCCCGCACCGAGCCCGCCGCCGCATGATCGCGGGCGGCGCGCGGCGACGCCTGGGCGCCGCCCTCGCGGCCGTGTTTCTGGTCGCCGGCTGCGCCTCCGCCCCGCCGCCGGCTCCGCCAGCGCCTGTTCCCGCCCCGTCGCCCGCGCCCGTCGAGGCCGCGGGCGTCTCGCCGACGACCCTGCCCGGGTGGGCGAACGAGAACCATCTGGCGGCGCTGAACGCCTATGCCGCCGGCTGCGGCGCGGCCCGCGACCCGGCGGGAGCCGCCGCCTGCCGCCAGGGCCGCGCGCTGCGGGACGGGGGCGCCACGGCCCGGGCCGCGCGCGATTTCTTCGAGACCCGGTTCACCGTCGTCGCCTCGGAGGGCGAGGGCCGGCTGACCGCCTATTTCGCACCCGAATACGCCGCCCGGCGGACGCCGCAGGGGCCGTTCGACACGCCGGTGGTGGCCCGGCCGGCCGATCTGGTCGTCGACCCGGCCGACCCGTCGCGGGTCCTGCAGCGCCGGGCCGACGGCTCGACCGGCCCCTACCCCGACCGGGCCGCGATCGAGGCGGCGCCCCCTGGCGCGGTTCTGGCCTGGATGAAGGCCGAGGAGCTGTTCTTCATGCAGCTGCAGGGGTCGGGCTATCTGACGTTCGAGGACGGGGGCCGGGGCCGCGCCGCCTACGCCGCCAACAACGGCCGGCCCTTCGTGGCCATCGCCAACCGCATGGTCGAACAGGGGCTGTTGCCCGCCGGCGGAGCCTCGGGCGAGGCGATCCGCGCCTGGCTGGCGGCCCACCGGGGTCCCGAGGCGGACGCGGTCACCGCGCTGAATCCCCGCTATGTCTTCTTCGCCATGCAGCCCGACGACGGCGGCGATCCGGCGGGGGCGGCGGGCGTCCCCCTGCCGGCGCGGCGCGCCATCGCGGTGGACCCGGCCAGCTGGCGCTATGGCGACCTGGTGTGGATCGACGCCGAGGGCGGCGGACTGGTCGGGGCGCGCGACAGCTATCGCGGCCTGATGATGGCGCTCGACACCGGCAGCGCCATCCGCGGCCCGGTCCGCGCCGACTTCTACATGGGCCGCGGCGCGGCGGCCGGCGAGGAGGCCGGGACGGTGAGGCATCCGCTGAGGATGTGGCGTCTGGTTCCGAGGCCGTAGGGCGTTCAATTTTCAAAGACCGGGACTGCGTTCTCCCTTCCCCGAAGTGGGAGGGTGGTGGCGCAGCGACCGGGTGGGGAATGGCGGACGCACCCCACCCTGTCGTCGCTTCGCGCCGACATCCCTCCCCATGAAGGGGAGGGAGAAGCAGGCGTGCGTCATCGCCGCTTCCGGAGAAGCGGTTGGGGAGGTCGCGGAGCGCGGGCGGCTCGGAGCGCGGGCGGCTTGGCCCGGAACCGGAAT
>NZ_LMFL01000059.1:0-11443 GCF_001426805.1 Brevundimonas sp. Root1423 | reverse complement strand
ACGCCGGCTATTCGATCCCGCCCTATTACGACAGCCTGATCGGCAAGCTGATCGTCCACGGCCGCGACCGCGAGGAGTGCATCGCCCGCCTCAAGCGCAGCCTGAACGAGATGGTCATCGGCGGCATCGACACAACGATCCCCCTGTTCCAGAAGCTGCTGCAGGAGCCCGACATCCTGTCCGGCGACTACGACATCCACTGGCTCGAGAACTGGGCCAAGCGCCAGAAGGGCGCCGCCTGACGGCGTGATGGAGGAACCGGGCTTCAGCGCCAGCAGCCCCTTCGGCGGCTTTGGCCCGGACGAACTGCTGCAGTGCTACGCCAACGGGGTCTTTCCCATGGGCGAGGGCCGCGACGACCCCCGCGTCTTCCTCGTCGAGCCCGAGCAACGCGGGGTCATACCCCTGGACGGCTTCCGGATTCCGACCCGGCTGAAACGCACCGTCCGGTCCGACCCATTCGAGATCCGGGTCGACACCGCCTTTTCGGCCGTGCTCGACGCCTGCGCGGCCCCGGGGCCGGGCCGTGAGGACAGCTGGATCAACGGTCCGATCCGCCGTCTGTACATGGAGCTCAACGCCCGCGGTCGCGCCCATTCCGTTGAATGCTGGCATGACGAGCGGCTCGTCGGCGGGCTGTACGGGGTCACCCTCGGCGGCGCCTTCTTCGGCGAAAGCATGTTCAGCCGGGAACGGGACGCGTCAAAAGTCGCCCTGGTCCATCTTGTGGCCCGGCTGAAGCGCGGCGGCTGGCGGCTGCTGGACGCCCAGTTCCTGACGCAGCACCTGAGCCAGTTCGGCGCCGTGGAGACTCCCCAGGCCGTCTATCTGAAGCTGCTGAAGTCGGCCCGCGCCGCGCAGGCGGACTCACGGTCGCTGTTCAAGCCGATGACGGGTTCCGAGGCGGTCTTCTACGCCTTGCAGCCCACGACCCAGGCGTCATAGACCGGATGCTGCAGGCCGTTGACGGCAGGGGCTGAGGCGAACATCCAGCCGCGGAAGATCTGGCGCGGCTCGCTGACCTGGATCACGCCGCGCGGCTGCAGCGACACTTCCAGATAGGCGACGGCGTCGGACACCTGTTCGTCGGGGGCGGAGACCTCGCAGGCGCGGGCGGTGAAGATCAGGGTCTTCTGGAACCGCACCGGGCGACCGCCGACCTCGACCTCGAACCGCATCGATTCCGCGGTGATCTTGTCGATGGCCTCCACGATCGCGACCCGGCGACGCTGGCGGCGGGCCGGCTCGGCGGGCGTCTCCACGCGTTTGGGCGCGACCGTTTCAGTCTTCCCGTTTTCGTCCGCGTCTGCGTCGATCTTGTCTTCGGCGATGACGATGGCCGGCGTCGGCGGCGTTACCGCGACCGGCGAAGCCGGCGCAGGCGTGCCTTCCGGGGCCGGTTCAACGGGCGCAGGCGATGTCGGTGGCGGGGTCGGCTGGGCGTTCAGGTTCGCCGTCGGGTCCTGAACCGGAACGGCGTCCTGGGGCATGTCATTTAGGGCCGAGGCGACGACGGCGCCCGACGCCGTCAGCGCCAGAACCACGCTGCCCGCCAGAATGAAGCCGCGCACGGTCATTCCGGACGCCAGGCTTCGTAGTCGCCTGTCGCGGCCGGACGCTTGCCTTCCGAAGCGAGAGATCCTTGCGGCCGCCACGCCATCGGCGTGCCCGTCAGATTGGGCAGATGGTCCTCTTCCCACTTGCGACGCGGCAGGGGGTGCTCGGTCGGCAGTTCGTCATAGGTGTAGTGCAGCCAGCCGTGCCAGTCCGGCGGGACCTTGGAGGCGTCGGCATAGCCATTGTAGGTGACCCACCGGCGGCGGCGTCCGTCATAGCTCGAGGTATCGCGCGACAGGTAGTAGCGGTTGCCGAACTCATCGGTCCCCACATGCTCGCCGCGCTTGGCGATGGTGAAGAAGGTGCCGATGGTTGCGCCGCTGGTCCAGCCGAAAATCCTGCCTAGCACGTCGGGAAATCCACTCACGATCCGTCGCAGCGGCGGAAGCCGGCGACCCTTGGGTGATCATAGAAACCGGCGCGCCTCCCGTCCAGCGTCGTTGAAATATGGCGAACCTCAACATCTTGGGGGTAACCGAGGTCCGACACGCCAGATTTATTGCCGACAGACCCGCAAGACCGCTAGTCTGGCGCAAAGGCCACGCCGAGACGCCGCATGCGCTTTCCTTTCGCTCCCCACGCCGCCGCCTTGCCGCGGCCGATGCGCCAGATCGAGCGATGCGGGCGCGTCGTCTCCGTGCGCGCTCCCGACGCCTGGACAGACGTGCAGATCGAAGCCTGGCTCGACTGGGCGGACGCCGAGGGGTTCGCCGTCAGCGATGGGGATCCTCTGGCCGAGGCCATGGCAGGCTGGGCGGCCAAACTGCCGGGCGACGACGCCATCGAGCTGACCGCGACGCTTCTGCTGGGGCTGGTCTCCCCGGCGCGGTCCACGCGGATCGGCCCGGATGTCCTGAACCTGTCGGATCCTGGTGCAGGCGACACGCTGGCGGCCGAGGGCGCGCGACGGCGGGCGAGCCGCCGCGCGGCGGGCGCGATCGAGGCTCTGGCCGCAGCTCTGACGACCGTTTCGGACGCGGTAAGCCGATGCGAGGGCCCCCGGGCCGACTGCGCCGATCCCGCTTCCAACCCGGCGCTGGCCAGGGCGGCCCTGGCGGCGCGGCGCACCGGGGCGTCGGACGCGGACATCCTGCGGGCGATAGCCGGCGAACGATTCGACGCAGTGGCCTCGCCCGTCCCGACCCCGCCCCTGATCGTCGCCCTGGCCGATCGCGCGATGATCGCCTCGGGCGCGCCGGACGCCCTGCTCGCCGCCGAAGCCGCGCTGGAAGGCGATCTCCTGCTGACCTTCGAGCCGGATGACGCGGAAAGCGCGTCCGGTTCGGCGCGGTCGCCGGCCATAGTGCTGTCGTTGACGGGATTGCGGGCGCTCAGCGGAGCCGGCGTCGAAACCGCGCTGGGGGATCTGGTGCGGCTGTGGACGCGCGCCCTGACCGCGACCGGTGCTCCCTCGATCGCGATCGGCCTCGGCGGCCTGGGCGATCTGGTCCTGAAGGAAGGCCCGGACGACGCCCGGTCGCGGGCGGCTGAACTGGCGGGCACCGTCACCGCGGCCTGCGAGGGCGTGGCGCCGTCCCTGTTCGTCGACGACGTCGAGGCGGCCCTGCGCCTGGCCTTGAGCCCGCTCGCCGTCACCGAGGTCTGGCAGACGGGCGATGGCGAAATCGTCCGCCGGCTGCGGCCCGCGCTGGCGTCGGCGATCCGCCGGGCCGGCGGCGACCTCGAATCGGCCGAACGGCATCTGTTCGGCCGGCGCACCCTGGTCGACGCGCCCGGCGTCGATCACGCCGCGCTTCGGGCCAGGGGATTCACGGATATCGAACTGGAAGCGGTGGAAACCGCCGTCGCCCAGGTGGACCTGCTGGCCGACGCCCTTCGGGTGCCGGTGCTTGACGCCGGCTTCCTGCGCGACGTGCTGGGGATCGCGGATGCGGCGGACGATCTGCTCGGCCATCTCGGTTTTTCGGCCGACGCCGTCGCCCGGGCCCAGGCCTGGGCTTTCGGCGAGCCGGATCTGACGGAATGGACCGGCGTCCCGGCCGCATTGCGGCCCGTCCTGGCCGATCTGCCCGCGTTTGAAGCCGGTCTGCGCGCCGTGGTGGAACAGGTCAGCGCCGCGCCGGACCCCGCGCCGACGATCATCGACTGGCGGACCACGGCGATGCAGGCCGCGCGGCTTCTGGGCGACGCCGCCCGCGACGGACGCCGGGCCGTGCGCCTGCAGCGCGCCATGGCGCCCGCCAGCGGCATTCTCAACCTCGTCGAGCCGGACGAACCCCTCCGCCAGCGTCGCCGCGAGCCCGAGACCCGCGCCGTCGAACGCGTGGTCGAGAAGGTGATCGAACGCGACCGCACCCGCCGCAAGCTGCCGGACCGGCGCAAGGGATATATCCAGAAGGCGGCTGTGGGCGGGCACAAGGTCTACATCCACACCGGCGAATACGAGGATGGAGAACTGGGCGAAATCTTCATCGACATGCACAAGGAAGGCGCGGCCTTCCGCAGCCTGATGAACAATTTCGCCATCGCCATCTCGATCGGCCTGCAATACGGCGTGCCGCTGGATGAGTTCGTCGACGCCTTCGTCTTCACCCGGTTCGAGCCCGCGGGACGGGTGACCGGCAACGACTCCATTCGCTCTGCGACCTCCATCCTGGATTACATCTTCCGCGAACTCGGCGTTTCGTACCTGGACCGGCGGGAACTGGCCAACGCCGACGCCGAGAGCCTGAACGCCGACGGCCTGGGCCTGGGCAAGGCTGAAGACGGGGAGCCGGAGACGGTGCCGGCGGCCCGATTCATTTCCAAGGGGTTCGCCCGGGGCGCGGCTCCGGACAATCTGGTGGTCCTTCCCTTCGGCCATCCGCGGGGAACGCCGGCGTCTCCGCCGGCGGCGACCGAAGCCGTAGCCTGTCCGGCCTGCGGGGACTTCACCCTGCAACAGCGGGGCGCGGGCTGGAGCTGCGACACCTGCGGGGCGGCGCCCTCGATGCAGGGTTGATCAACGATTGTGCGCCATGATGGCCCGCGTCTTGCACATTCGAAGGCGAGACCGGAGCCTGTGATGAAAGCCATCCTGACCTTCACCCTCGCCGCCGCCCTTGCGGCTGCGGCCCTGCCGGCCTCGGCGCAGAACGCCGGCCAGATCGCCCGCGTGCGCGGCGGCGCCAGCTGCGCGGGCTGCAACCTGTTCCAGGGCGACTTCGGCGGCGTCGACGCCCGCGGCCTGAACCTGTCGGGCGCGCGCCTGCGCCAGGCCGACCTGAGTCTGGCCGTCATGAACCGGGCCCGGTTCACCAACGCCGACCTGCGCGACGTCGAGGCCTACGGCGGGGTCTTTTCAAGTGCGAACTTTTCCGGCGCGAACCTGACAAACGCGAGCTTCGTCGGCGCATATCTGGACGGCGCGTCGTTCTCGGGCGCGACGCTGACGGGCGTCAACTTTTCCGGCGCCTCGCTGCAGCGAGCCACGGGTCTGACCCAGGGCCGGCTGAACCAGGCCTGCGGGGACGAGGCCACCCGCCTGCCACGCGGACTGTCGATTCGCCACTGCTGAGCTGACCGCGTACCGCCTTGGACCTTACGGCGATTTAAGTAGGGTTTGTCGGGGTTTGGCCTCATGACAAGGGCGTGAAAAAGCCTGCTGTACCCATGACCCGTCGCCTCTCCACCGGCTTCGCGCTCGGCGCGGCCATCGCCGCCTTGGCGGCCGCCGGATCGGCGAGCGCCGAAGTCAACTTCCAGTTCGGCCTGCAGGACCGCGATGTGGCCCGGATGGTGTCGCTGGGCGGATCCTGCAACCGCTGTGAGCTGTCGGGGCGCGACCTGACGGGCGCGGCCTTCACCGGCGCGGCCTTCACAAACGCCACCCTGGTAGGCGCCATCCTTCGCGGCGCGGAGCTGCAAGGCTCGAACTTCACCGGCAGCGACTTCAGCCGCGCCGACCTGACCGGCGCGGAGATGAACTTCGCCAATCTCACGGGCGCCAACTTCACCGGCGCGGACATGTCCGGCGCCGAGGCCATGGGCGCGACCCTGGTCCGGGTGCGGATGGCCGGAACGGATCTGAGCGGGGCCGTCCTGAACAACTCCAATATGAACGGCGCGGTCCTGACCAACGCCAATCTTTCGGCGGCCGAGATGAACGCCACCACCCTGGCGAACGTCAGCGCCCGCGCTGCAAACTTCAGCAACGCCGAAGTCGCCATGTCGAACCTGTCGAACGGCGACTTCCGGAGCGTGTCGTTCCGGGAAGCCACGCTGAACGGCTCGCGGCTGACCGGCGGCAATTTCGACGGCGCCGATTTCCGCAACGCGGAAATGAACCGGGTCGACATCCGCGGCTCTGACCTGTCCGGCGCGCGGGGCCTCAGCCAGGAACAGATCAGTCGCGCCTGCGGCGATGGCGCTACGCGCCTGCCGGCTCGCCTGACCGTCCGCGTCTGTCGCGGCGTCAGCATGGTGAGGATTTCCCCCCGCCCGCCCGCCGCGCCGCCGGCGCCGCCCGTTCCGCCCCGGGTGCGAAACCTGGTTGTGGCCAACTCCGGCCGCTGACGACAAAGGCCGCCGTCCCCGGGGACAGCGGCCTTTTTCATGTCCGGGTCTCCGGCCGCCGATCAGGTCTTGAGCGGCAGGGCCGCGCGGATGTGCAGCTCCTTGTACTGACGCTCGGCGGCATCGGACGGCGCGCTCATCAGCAGATCCTGGCCCTGCTGGTTCAGCGGGAAGGCGATGACCTCGCGGATGGCGGTCTGGTTGGCCAGCAGCATGACGATGCGGTCGATGCCGGGGGCCAGGCCGCCGTGCGGCGGCGCGCCATAGCGGAAGGCGTTGAGCATGCCGCCGAACTGGTCCTCGACSACCGAGGCGTCRTAGCCGGCGATCTCGAAGGCCTTGAGCATGATCTCGGCCTTGTGGTTCCGGATCGCGCCCGAGCACAGCTCATAGCCGTTGCAGACGATGTCGTACTATAGCCGGCGATCTCGAAGGCCTTGAGCATGATCTCGGCCTTGTGGTTCCGGATCGCGCCCGAGCACAGCTCATAGCCGTTGCAGACGATGTCGTACTGGTAGGCGMGGATGKYGAGCGGGTCCTTGGTGGTCAGGGCCTCCATCTCGCCTTGCGGCATCGAGAAGGGGTTGTGCGAGAAGTCGACCTTCTTCTCTTCCTCGCTCCACTCGAACATCGGGAAGTCGACGATCCAGCAGAATTTGAACTCGTCGTCCGAGATCAGGTTGAGGTCCTGGCCCAGCTTGGTGCGGGCGGCGCCGGCGAATTTGTAGAAGACGGACGGGTCGCCGGCGGCGAAGAATGCAGCGTCGCCCTTGCCCATGGCCAGGGACTTCATCAGGGCGTCGGTCGCCTCGGCGCCGAGGTTCTTGGCGATCGGGCCGCCCCAGGCGCCCTGGTCCTCGGACCAGAAGATGTAGCCGAGGCCCGGCTGGCCCTCGCCCTGGGCCCACGAGTTCATGCGGTCGCAGAAGGCGCGCGAGCCGCCGGTCGGCGCCGGAATGCCCCAGACGGCGTTCTTCGCATCCCCGGCGAGGATCTTGTTGAACAGGCCGAAGCCGCCGTCGCGGAAATGCTCCGAGACGTCCTGCATCTCGATCGGGTTGCGCAGGTCCGGCTTGTCGGTGCCGAACAGGGCGATGCTCTCGCGGTAGGGGATGCGGACGAAGGGGTACGGGTCGACCGTCTTGCCGTCGGCGAACTCCTCGAACACGCCGTGCATGACGGGCTCGATGGCGGCGAAGACGTCCTCCTGGGTGACGAAGCTCATCTCGACGTCGAGCTGGTAGAATTCCAGCGAACGGTCGGCGCGCAGGTCCTCGTCCCGGAAACAGGGCGCGATCTGGAAATAGCGGTCGAAGCCCGAGACCATCAGCAGCTGCTTGAACTGCTGGGGAGCCTGCGGCAGGGCGTAGAATTTGCCCGGGTGCAGGCGCGAGGGGACCAGGAAGTCGCGCGCGCCTTCAGGGCTGGAGGCCGTCAGGATCGGCGTCTGGTACTCGAGGAAGCCCTGCCCGACCATGCGCTGGCGGATCGAGGAGATGACGCGCGAGCGCAGGACGATGTTCTTGTGCAGGGTCTCGCGGCGCAGGTCGAGGTAGCGGTGCTTGAGGCGGATGTCCTCGGGGTACTCCGGCTCGCCGAACACCGGCAGCGGCAGTTCGGCGGCCTCGGACAGGACCTCGACGCCGGTGACGCGCAGCTCGATCTCGCCGGTGGGCAGGTTGGGGTTCACCACCGAGCCTTCGCGGGCCACGACCTCGCCGTCGACGCGGATGACGCTTTCGGCGCGCAGCCGCTCGACCGCCTCGAAGCCGGGCGTCTCGGGGTGCAGCACCAGCTGGGTCAGGCCGTAGTGGTCGCGCAGGTCGATGAACAGCAGGCCGCCGTGGTCGCGCTTGCGATGGACCCACCCGGACAGGCGGACATTGGAGCCCGCATCGGTCAAACGCAGGGCGCCGCAGGTGTGGGAGCGGTAGGCGTGCATGGCTGTTTCGTCTTGGATCAGGGGCCGCGGGGGCCGCAATTCGGGAGGCCGGAAGGGCGCATCATCGCCCCGGAAAGTCAAGGTTTGCGGGCGGGCGGCGCGTCTGTCCTCCCCGTCCTCCAAATCCTTCCCGGGCGTCTCTGAATTCCTCCGGTTTTCGTCGTCCAATTCCTCGCCCCATCCTCCACAGCCGAAAGACGTTGTCCACGGCGACGCGAGGAACCCGGAACGCTGTCTGCTATAGTTGTTCCATTATGACCGCCCGCCCCTCGCCCGCCGACCAGATGCGCCTGCCGCTGCAACGCGACCTGCCCGAGGGGGCGCAGGGGTTCGTGGTGTCCGACAGCAACCGCGCCGCGGTCGAGGCCCTGGCCGACTGGCCCAGTCTGATCGGCGGGGCCATGGCGATCTGCGGCCCGGCGGGTTGCGGCAAGAGCCGGCTGGCGCAGATCTGGGCCGAACGGGTCGGCGCCGTGGCCCTGCACGGGGCCGAGGCGGCTGTGATCGATCCGATGGAGCTGGAGGGCCGGCCGATCCTGCTGGACCGGGCCCGGGACGTGGACGACGAGACCCTGTTTCACCTGATCAATCTGGCCCAGGCGCCGGGCGGGGCCCTGCTGCTGGTGGCGCGGTCGGCGCCGTCGAGCTGGGACGTCGCCCTGCCCGACCTGCGCTCGCGCCTGGACGCCGTGATCAGCGTGCCGATGGAGGCCCCCGACGACGCGGTGCTGGCGGCCATGCTGGAGGCGCGGTTCGCCGAACGGGGCATCCGGCCGCAGAAGGACGTGGTGCCCTATCTGCTGAGGCGGATCGACCGGTCGGCCGCCGCGGCGGCGGAGGTTGTCGAGCGGCTGGACGCGATGCACCGGCCGGTGACCCGCACGCTGGCGCGGGCGGTGGTGGAGGGGACGGACGAGAGCGGGGAGCTGTTCGAGTAGGCTTCGACGTCTCCCTCCCCTTCATGGGGAGGGACGATCGCGCCAGCGATCGGGATGGGGTTCGAAGGGGCCGGCGCGCGGACTGACGCACCCCACCCTGTCGCCGCTTCGCGCCGACATCCCTCCCCATAAAGGGGAGGGAGAACGCGGGCCCCTACAGCCCCAGCTTGGCCTTCAGGATGTCGTTCACGGCCGCCGGGTTGGCCTTGCCGCCGGTGGCCTTCATGACCTGGCCGACGAACCAGCCGAGGGCCTGGGGCTTTTCGGCGACGGCGGCGGCCTTGTCGGGGTTGGCGGCGATGATGTCGTCGATGGCTTTCTCGATCGCGCCGGTGTCGGTGACCTGTTTGAGGCCGTGCTGCTCCACGACCTCGGCGGGCGAGCCTTCGCCGTTCCAGACGTGGTCGAAGACCTCCTTGGCGATCTTCGAGGAGATGACGCCGGTCTCGATCAGCTCGACCAGCTGGGCGACATGGGCGGCCGGGACCGGGCTCTGGCCGAAGTCGAGGTTGTCGGCGGCGAGGCGGGCCGACAGCTCGTTGGTGACCCAGTTGGACACCAGCTTGGCGTCACGGCCTTTCGCGGCGGCCTCGAAATAGTCGGCCTTGGCCTGTTCCGAGATCAGCACCACGGCGTCGTATTGCGACAGGCCGTAGTCGGCCATCAGGCGGCGGCGCTTGGCGTCCGGCAGTTCCGGCAGGTTCGCCTTGATGTCATCGATCCAGGCCTGCTCCAGCTCCAGCGGCAGCAGGTCCGGATCCGGGAAATACCGGTAATCCATCGCCTCCTCCTTGGAGCGCATCGAGCGGGTCTCGCCGGCCGTGGGGTCGTAGAGGCGGGTCTCCTGGTCGATCTTGCCGCCGTCCTCGAGGATCTCGATCTGGCGCCGGGCCTCATAGTTGATGGCCTGGGAGATGAAGCGGAACGAGTTGACGTTCTTGATCTCGCAACGCGTGCCCAGATGGCTGAAGTCTCCGGTCGCCTTGTACTTGGCGTACTGGCCCTCGCGGCAGACCGAGACGTTGACGTCGGCGCGCAGGTTGCCCTTCTCCATGTCGCCGTCGCAGGTGCCGAGATAGATCAGAATGGTTCTGATCTTCTTGACGTAAGCCACGGCTTCCTCAGGAGAACGAATGTCGGGACGCGACACGATCTCCATCAGGGCGGTGCCCGCGCGGTTCAGGTCGACATAGCTCTCGGTCGGCGACAGGTCGTGGATCAGCTTGCCCGCGTCCTGCTCCAGGTGCAGGCGTTCGATGCCGACGTTGAAGAAGGAGCCGTCCTCGGCCTCAACCTCGACGACGCCCTCGCCGACGATGGGGAAGTAGAGCTGGCTGATCTGATAGCCGGTCGGCAGGTCGGGGTAGAAATAGTTCTTGCGGTCGAACTGGCTGCGTCTGTTGATCTGCGCATTGAGGCCGAGGCCGGTGCGGACGGCCTGTTCGACGCAGTGACGGTTCAGCGTCGGCAGCATGCCGGGGAAGCCGGCGTCGACCAGCGACACCTGCTCGTTCGGGCCGGCGCCGAAGCCGACGGCGGCGCCCGAGAACAGCTTGGCCTTCGACGCCACCTGGGCGTGGATCTCCAGCCCCATGACGATTTCCCACGGGCCGGTGCGGCCGTGGATGAGTTTGGATGTGTCGGTCATGCTCACCACCACTTCTCGGGCCTGGCGACAAACCCCGCCGCCTCTTCCAGCGCGCTCGCCACCTGGAACACCGTCGCCTCGTCCAGCGCCTTGCCGATGACCTGAAGGCCCAGCGGGAGGCCGCCCTTGTCGAGGCCGGCGGGGACCGAGATGCCCGGCAGGCCGGCGAGGTTGGCGGTGACGGTGAAGATGTCGTTCAGATACATCTGCAGCGGGTCGATCTGCCTGTCGCCGATCGCGAAGGCCGCTGATGGCGTAGACGGCGTCAGGATGGCGTCGACCCTGTCCCAGACGGCGTCGAAATCCATGGCGATGCGGCGGCGGACCTTGAGCGCCCGGACGTAGTAGGCGTCATAGAATCCGGCCGACAGGACATAGGCCCCGATGGTCAGGCGGCGCTGGACCTCCTTGCCGAAGCCCTCGGCGCGGCTGGTCTCGTAGAGGTCGGTCAGGGAGGTGGTCCCCTCGGCGCGGTGGCCGAAGCGCATGCCGTCGTAGCGGGCCAGGTTGGACGAGGCCTCGGCCGGGGCGATGATGTAATAGGCCGGCAGGGCGTATTTGGTGTGCGGCAGGCTGATCTCGACGATCTCGGCGCCGCCGGCCTTGAGCCATTCGACGCCCCGGTCCCACAGCTGCTGGATCTCGGCGGGCATGCCGTCGACGACATATTCCTTCGGCACGCCGATGCGCAGGCCCTTGACGCCCTTGTTCAGGGATTGGGTCCAGTCGGGGGTCTCGACGTCGAGGAGGGATTGGGTCCAGTCGGGGGTCTCGACGTCGAGG
>NZ_LMFL01000058.1:0-12017 GCF_001426805.1 Brevundimonas sp. Root1423 | reverse complement strand
GGCAACGCCAAGAAGCCCGGCTCGCTGATCCAGACCGCCTATGAAGAGGGCGTGCCGATCTTCTGCCCGGCCTTCGTCGACAGCTCGGCCGGCTTCGGYCTGGTCAAGCACCAGAAGGAGCGGATGGCMGAGGGCAAGCCGTAYCTGATGATCGACGCRGTSGCSGACTTCCGCGAACTGACCGACATCAAGATCGCGGCGGGCGTCACCGGCCTGTTCATGGTCGGCGGCGGCGTGCCCAAGAATTTCGCCCAGGACACGGTCGTCTGCGCCGAAATTCTCGGCATCGAGGCCGAGATGCACCGCTATGCGGTCCAGATCACGGTCGCCGACGTGCGCGACGGCGCCTGTTCGTCGTCGACGCTCAAGGAAGCCGCCTCCTGGGGCAAGGTGCAGACCACGCACGAGCAGATGGTCTTCGCCGAGGCCACCACGGTGGTGCCGCTGATCGGCTCGGACGCCTATCACCGCGGGACGTGGAAGAACCGCGACAAGCGCCGCTGGAACAAGCTGTTCGGCAAGTAACGGCAATCTGTGGCCGTCACCCTCGGGCTGGACCCGAGGGTGACGGAACGGAGGGAACCCCTCTCCCTCCCGCCCGCTTCTTCCTCGAAGGAGCTTCGCCATGACCGATCAGCATGAGACCGAGGACGCCCGCGAGGCCGAAGACATGGGCGAGAAGCCCGATCTGGGCCGCCGGCCGGACGCCCTGACCGAGGCCCTGTCGGGCTCGGACATGGGCTCGGACACCCGCTCCGGCTCCCTGCAGGGCGGGGCGGCCACGGGGTCCGAGGTCGATCCCGACCAGGACGCCATCAATGAGAGTCTGGCCACCGAGGGCATGGCTTCGACCGATGCCCGTTCGCCCGCGCCCGCCGATCCGGATCCGGTCAAGAACACGGGTGCGGCGACGTCGAGTCCAGCCCGCGACCGGGGCGAGGGCAAGCCGGACCAGGCCGACGCCCCGACCGGCTGATCCTCGGGTCCGTTCCACGCCTTGCCGAGGGCGTTAACCCGCCTTGCCGCCGCCGCAGCCATGGGCCACGGTGCCGACAATCAACACAGTCTTTTCAAGGACGATACGGGATGAAGCGCATGTTCGCGGCCGCCGCTCTGACGGCGGCCCTGGCCCTGGCCGGTTGCGGCCAGAGCCCCGCGCCGGAGGCCGCCGCGGCGAACGAGGCGTCGGCGGACACGGCGGCTCGCGTCGCGGCGGCGTCGCCGCCCGCGGAGTCTGCGTCCCCGGCCGCGCCGTCCATACCGGCCGCGCCCGGCGCGCCTTCGTTCGCCGTCGTCTATCCTGGCGGAACCGTGAGCGGACCCGCGACCGTGGCCCAGGGGCCCGACGGCCCCGGCGGCATTCTCAGCTTCACCACCGACGCCACGCCCGACACGGTGGTGGCCTTCTATCGCCAGCGCGCGGAGGCCGCCGGCCTGGCCTCGGTCATGGCCATGAACCAGGGCGAGGCCCGCGCCTACGGAGCCGCGGCCGACGACGGCAGCGGCAAGCTGCTGCGGGTCGTCGCAACGCCCGTGGAGAACGGTCCGACCAGCGTCCAGCTGGACTGGACCGCCGGCGGGTGAACCGCCGCGCCGCGTTCGCGGCCTGCGCCCTTCTGGGGGCCTGCGCCTCGCCCGGCGGTTCCGCGCTGGTCGAAGCGCCCCCAGGATACCTCGACGTCCGTGCAATCCACGCGTTGGCCGATGCGTCGCCCACGCCCCGGTCCGTCTCCGATCCGCTGCCGGGCGAGCCGGACACGGACCGCTGGTGGCTGGCCACGGCCCACGCCCAGCTGGCGGGTCCGGAGGCGGCCCAGCATTTCGACTGCGCCCTCGGCGTCCGTTTCGCGCAAAAACCCCGGCCGGCCCTGACCCGGCTGATGAACCGCCTGCTGGTCGACGCCGATAGCCTGACCCGCCTGCTGGCCGCCCGGTGGCCCCGGCCGCGTCCGATCCAGGCCGTCGAGGGACTGGAGCCGTGCCAGAGGGTCAGTGACGCCATCTCCGAAGACGCGTCGTGGCCGGCGGTCGGAGCCGTCGCAGGCTCGGCCTGGGGTGAAATGTTCGCGGCGCTGGCGCCCGACCGGGCCGCCGAGGCGCGCCGCATCGGGCGCGAGATCGGACTGAGCCGCGCCATCTGCCGCATGAACTGGCCGGAGGATGTGACGGACGGCGCGACCCTGGGGGTCCGGCTGTACGCGGTCGGGTCGGAATCGCCGGCTTTCGCCGCCGACCTTGAGGCCGCCCGGTCAGAGGTCGCCTCGGCGCGCGCCGAGGGTCTGACCAGTCCCGGCTGCGCCGCCGAGCGGCTGGCGCTGGATCAGGCCGGCCGTGGCGCGACCAGCGAACCGTAGAGATCCGTCCGCCGATCGCGGAAGAAGCCCCAGGCGGCGCGGTGGCGGTCGACATAGTCGAGGTCGAAGGTGTGGACCAGCGCCCCCTCGTCGGCGCGGCCGAAACTCTCCACCAGATCGCCGCGATGGTCGGCGATGAAGGACGAGCCGTAGAAGACCTGGCCGGCCGCGGTCACCTGCTCATGGCCCGTGCGGTTGGCGCCCACCACCGGCACGACGTTCGACACCGCGTGGCCCTGCATGGCGCGCCGCCACGGATCGGCGGTGTCCAGCTCCTTGTCGTGCGGCTCGGAGCCGATGGCGGTCGGGTAGAACAGCACCTCGGCCCCCTGCAGCATCATGGCGCGGGCGGTCTCGGGGTACCACTGGTCCCAGCAGATGCCGACGCCGACGCGGCCGTGACGGGTGTCCCAGACCTTGAAGCCGGTGTCGCCGGGCCGGAAATAGTATTTCTCCTGATAGCCGGGGCCGTCGGGGATGTGGCTCTTGCGATAGACGCCCAGCGCCCGGCCGTCCGCGTCCAGCATGACCATGGAGTTGAAATAGTGCGGCCCCTCGCGCTCGAAGATCGAGACGGGGATGGCGACGCCCAGTTCGGCGGCGACGGGCTGGAGCGCCGTCACGCAGGGATGCTCGCGCCAGGGGTGGGCGGTCGCGAACCATTTCTCTTCCTGGGAGACGCAGAAATACGGCCCCTGGAACAGCTCGGACGGCAGGATCACCTGCGCCCCCTTGGAGGCGGCCTGGCGGATCAGGTCGATGGTCTTGTCGATATTGGCCTGCAGGTCCTCGCCATACGAGGTCTGCAGGGCGGCGACCGTGATCGTGCGGGCCATCAGGCGGGCTCCTGCTGGGAGATGCAGTGGAAGGATCCGCCGCCGGAGAGGATGGCGATGGACGGCAGGGCGATGATCTCGCGGTCCGGGAAGACCGTCGCCAGCCCCTTGCAGACCAGATCGGCGGCGCGTTCATCGCCATAGGTCGGCACGACGACCGCGCCGTTGGCGATGAGGAAATTCATGTGGCTGGCCGGCACGGGCTTTTCGTCCTCGTCGCCGACGAAGCCGGGGGACGGCAGGCGCAGGACCTTGAGTGGCGCGCCGGTCGAATCCGTCATCTGCGACAGCGCGCGGGCCACGGTGTCGTAGACGTCGTCGTTCGGGTCGCCTTGGCCCCAGGCGATGGGGCAGGCGACGACGCCCGGCGCGACGAAGCGGGCCAGGTTGTCGACATGGCCGTCGGTGTGGTCGTTGAGCAGGCCGTCGCCGAGCCACAGGACCTTGCGGGCGCCGAGGGCGTGGGCGAGGGCCGCCTCGGCCTTCTCCCCGGTCCAGCCGGGATTGCGGTTGGGGTTCAGCACGCACTGGCGCGTGGTCAGGATCGTACCCTGGCCGTCATGCTCGACCGCCCCGCCCTCGAGGATGAAGTCATTGCGGGTCAGAGGGACGCCAGCGGCGTGACTGATCTGGTCGGCGACCGTGTCGTCGTGCTCGAGCTCATACTTGCCGCCCCAGCCGTTGAAGCGGAAGGCCGCCGCGGTCGCGGAGCCGGGGCCGAAGATGGGGCCCGTATCGCGCAGCCAGATGTCGCCGAAGCGGCCGTCGACGACCTCGACATTCACAACGCCGGCGAAACGCGCGCGGGCGTCATCCAGGGCTTCCGGCTTGCCGACCATCAGTTTCACCCGCTCGCGCCCGGGGCCCGCCAGGGCGCGGACGAGGGCCTCGACCTCGGCCCGGGCCGGCTCGAGGTTGTCCTCCCACAGCTCGGCGTGGCTGGGCCAGCCGACCCACATCGCGCGGTGCGGCGCCCATTCGGCGGGGACGAGAGTCTGGTTCATGGGGCCTCGTATCGGCGAATGGCCGATCGCGCCAGATAGAGGGCGCGGGGTCCGGTTTCAACGCGCGGGTGCGCGAACCGGCCATAGAAAAAGGGCGGCCTGTGAACAGGCCGCCCTCGTTCGTCTTCGTGTCAGTCCTGGACTAGAACTTCATGCCCAGGGTGATTTGCGCGATGCGCGGCGAACCGATCGAGTAGGTCCGCACCTGACCGCCGCGATTGGCGTTGGCCGCCGGCACGCGGGGATCGGTCGTCACCACCGTCGACAGGGCGTTGTTGCCCGTCGAGATGTTGCCCAGATATTCCTCGTCGAACAGGTTGTTGACGTTGAGCTGAACATAGGCGCCGCGGATGCCGAAGGTGTCGGTGAGGTCGTAACGCACGTCCAGATCGGCGACCGTATAGGCGTCGGAGATCTCGTCGTTGACGTCCGTGGCGAAACGCTCGCCGACATACTTCGCCTGCACGCCCACCGAGAGGTTCTCGGTCACATCCCAGTCAGCGCGGGCCGCGAAGGTCCAGTCCGGAGTCTCGACCAGGGTCTTGCCCTGGGTCTGCAGGAACAGCGGGATCGCGGTGAAGCCGGGAGCCACCGGGCAAACCGGGGTCGAACCCGCGACCTGGTTGGCCGAGGTGCAGTTGAAGTTGCCCAGGAACAGATTGTCCTGGAGCTCGCTCTCATTATACGACGCCGACAGGTTCAGGGCGAAGCTGTCCGTGAAGATGTAGCCCAGCTGGCCATCGAAGCCCTGCTGCTTCACGGCGCCGACGTTCCGGTCGGTGAAGAAGCCGAAGGTCGGCGAGGCGGGGTCGTTGTCCTGCGAGGCGACGATGCGGTTCTCGAACTCGACGTACCACAGGGCGGCCTGGGCGATCAGGCGCGAGTTGCGGAAGCGATAGCCGAGGTCATAGGACTTGGTCGTTTCCGGCTGCACGGTCGAGAAGTCGACCGAGTTGTCCGTCGTGTTCCGCACGGGCTGGTACAGGTTGTCCGTCCGCGGCACCGACAGGCCTTCGGCGTAGCTGGCATAGACGCTGTGACCGCCGCCGAAGCGGTAGACGGCGCCGACGTTGGGCAGGACATCGTCATACTTCAGTTCGGCCTCGTAGGGCGGGATGTACTGGGTCGTCCCGGTCGAGGCGAACTGGACGTTGCCGTTGGCCAGGGTGGCCGAAGGCGTCTCGGTCGTGCAGCGCACGTTCGAGGATCCGTTCTGCGAGAAGCAGTACTGGTTCAGCTGCCGCGTGAAGAACGGGGCGCGGACGCCGATGTTGATGGTCAGCGAGTCGCCGAGGAAGTCACCGATGTACTCGACAGCGAACTGTTGCAGTTCGGCGATCGAGAAACGATCCCGTCCGCGCAGGTACGAACCGTCCCGGCCCAGGATGCGGGCGTCTTCGTCACCCCAGCGCTCCTGGCCGCCGAACACGTTCAGCGGCTCGCTGACGGGGGTCAGGCGGGTGAATTCGCCGGTCTGGCGGTGACGGCCGTAGTCCAGCGAATAGGCGCCGCGGATGCGATGGCTGTCGTTCAGGTCCCAGATCAGCGAGCTGGTGATGCCGTAACGGTGGGTGTTGGTGTTGTTGGGGGTGTACAGGCCGACGTTGTCGCAGCTGTCGCCGTCGCCGTTCAGATCGACGCCGGTGCGGTTGACCGCGACCGCCGCGCACTGGGCGGGCGTGGTGACGGTGGCGTTGTTGGTCGTGTTCTGGTCCAGACGGTCGTCGCGCTCGCCCACCAGGGTGTAGCCGCCGCCGTTGGCGATGACATACTGGAACGAGGGGTCGAAGGTGAAGCGCAGATTGTCGGTGATGCCGTAGCTGAACTGGCCGCGGATGTTGCCCGTGTTGGACGGGTTGATCCGGATGCCGTGGTAGTTGGTGCAGCTGCCCGTCGCCAGGCTTCCGTCCGACAGGACGCGCGAGGAGCCGGTGTTTTCGTTCTGGACCGTGCCGTCGACGCCGACCGGACGGAAGCAGGCGATGTCGTTCTCCAGGTAGTTGCCGGAGGCGAACTGGGCCTGGTTGATGAAGTTATTGTAGAAATCGTTGCGGTTGACGTTCCAGTGCGCCGCGACGCTGGCGAAGTCGCCGTCGCCCAGGTCCTGATAGAGCTTGCCGTTGAACTGGGTCTTCTCCAGCTCGCCCGGGCCCTTGAACTTGTCATAGTTGGTGTACGAGACCGTGGCGTAGGCCGTCGTGCCCCACGGGCCGAAAGCGCCGGTGTCGCCGCGCAGGAAGACGCGGCCGTAGTTGTTCTCGCCGATCGAGGAGTTGACCTGCACGCCGGCTTCTTCCAGCGGACGGGCCGACAGGAAGTTGATGGTGCCGCCGGTCGCCGAGGCGGTCGGGCTGTCGACGTCGGTCGTGCCCTGGTTGACCGAGGCGCGCTCGATCAGTTCCGAGTCCAGCTGCTGGTTGGTGTATACGGCGTAGTTGCCGGTGTCGTTCAGCGGCATGCCGTCGAAGGTCAGGGAGACGCGGTTGCCGTCGAAGCCGCGCAGGCGGATGTTGCCGCCCGAGTTGCCGTAGGGGTCGCTGTTCACGAAGTTCAGGCCGGGGACCAGGTTCAGGGTCTGCAGGATCGTCTGACCCGAGGTCTGGGTGGCGATAAACTCCTGCGAGATGCTGGAACGGGTCTTGGGCACCGTCTGGGCGACGATGACGCCGTCGATGCTGGGCGTGCGCGAACCCGTGACGACCACGGTGTCCAGTTCGGTGGCGCCTTCGGTGGCGACCGTGCCCGAAGACTGGGCGGAGGCGGCTCCGGCGACCAGGAGGCCGCTGAAGAGGGCGGTCGTTGCCCAGAACACGCGTTTGCGGTTCGTCATTGTCATCTATCCCCGATGAAGATGGGCGCGAGCGCCCTGCGACCGGCGGCGGCCGGTTGAAATCCCGCCCCCTCTAGGCGTGCCATGGGAAAGTGGGACGACATTCGTGTGACAGTGATATGACAGCTCGGTCGGGTGACACGGGAGACACACTGCTGTGCGCCGTTTAGCTGTGGATGACGCGTCCGGCCTGATCCGCGGACGGAGCATCAGGCCCGGGAGATCATGAGGAGGAGGTGGTGGCTGGAGGCGGGCTCGAACCGCCGACCTGTGGGTTATGAATCCACCGCTCTAACCAGCTGAGCTACCCAGCCCCGATTGCTCGAGTCCCGGCGCGAACCGCCGACCTGTGGGTTATGAATCCACCGCTCTAACCAGCTGAGCTACCCAGCCCCGATTGCTCGAGTCCCGGCGGGAACTGGTCTGACCGCCGGAAGAGGCGTGCCTATATAGGCGGGTCRYGGCGGATTCAAGTCGGGGCGCGCCCATGGCCGCAAGCCAAAGGGCGTGACGCCGCGGGGCCGGAACGGCTAGGCAGAACAGGCCGTTCGTTTGCTGTTCCGTTCAAGGGGATTTCCATGCGCCTGCTCGCCCTCGCCGTCACGGTCGCCGCCGCCGCCCTCTCCGCCGCCTGCGGAGCCAATGGACAGGACGCGCCGCCCCCGGCGGGCGCCGCGCTGGAAACCCGACCCGCCAACGGCGCGAGCCAGCAGCCCGCCTTCGCCGGACAGACCCGCGCGCCCGGCCTCCGCACCGAAACGGCGATGACGCACACCGTCGCGGCCTCCGGGCTGGAGCATCCGTGGGGTCTGGCCCTGCTGCCCGACGGCCGCTGGCTGGTGACCGAGCGGCCCGGCCGCCTGCGAATCATCACGGCCGGAGGCGTGACCGGCGAGCCCGTCGCCGGCCTCCCGGCGGTGGACGCCCGCGGCCAGGGCGGCCTGCTGGACGTGGCGGTCGGCCCGACCTTCGCCAGCGACCGGCTGATCTACTGGAGCTATGCCGAGCCGCGCCCCGACACAGGGAACGGGGGCGGCAACGCCACCTCGGTCGCGCGCGGCCGACTGTCGGACGACGGCGCCCGGGTGGAGAGCGTCCACGTGATCTTCCGCGCCCTGCCGGCCTACGACGGCGACAAGCATTTCGGGTCCTCGCTGGCGTTCGACGGGGCGGGCCACCTGTTCGTCACCCTCGGCGAACGGTCCGACCGCCCGATGCGGCCCCAGGCCCAGGACCTCGGCTCGCATATGGGCAAGGTCATCCGCATCAATGCCGACGGCTCGGTTCCGCGCGCCAACCCCTTCGTCGGCCGCGCCGGGGCCCTGCCGGAAATCTGGTCGCTGGGTCACCGCAACGTCCAGGGCGCAGCGATCGCCCCCGACGGCGCCCTCTGGACCATGGAACACGGCACCCGCGGCGGCGACGAGCTGAACCGCCCCGAAGCGGGCCGGAACTACGGCTGGCCCGTCATCGCCTATGGGGTCGAATACAGCGGCGGGCCGATCAACGAGGGGATCACGGCGCGCGCGGGCATGGAGCAGCCGGTCTACTACTGGGACCCCGTCATCGCGCCGGGCGGCATGACCTTCTACGACGGCGCCATGTTCCCCCGCTGGCGCGGCGACCTGCTGGTCGCCGCGCTGAAGGAAAAACACATCGCGCGGCTGGTGCTGGAAGGCGGCCGGGTCGTCGGCGAGGAGCGTCTGTTGACCGACCTCGCCGAACGGGTCCGCGACGTGGCGGTCGGTCCGGACGGCGCCGTCTGGGCCGTCACCGACGAGCAGAACGGCAAGCTGGTCCGGCTGGCGGCCCGCTGATCAGTCGCGCAGCAGTTCGTTGACGCCCGTCTTCGCGCGCGTCTGCGCATCGACGCGTTTGACGATGACGGCGCAATAGAGCGACGGCCCGCCGTTGGGGTCGGGCAGGCTGCCCGGCACCACGACCGAATACGCCGGCACCTCGCCGCGGAAGACCTCGCCCGTCGCCCGGTCGATGATCTTGGTCGAGGCCGACAGATAGACGCCCATGGCCAGGACGGCGCCCTCGCGGACGATGACGCCCTCGGCCACCTCGGCGCGGGCGCCGATGAAACAGCCGTCNGTCGAGGCCGACAGATAGACGCCCATGGCCAGGACGGCGCCCTCGCGSACGATSACGCCCTCGGCCACCTCGGCGCGGGCGCCGATGAAACAGCCGTCCTCGATGATSGTCGGATTGGCCTGCARCGGCTCCAGCACGCCGCCGATGCCCGCYCCGCCCGACAGGTGCACRTTCYTGCCGATCTGGGCGCAGGAKCCGACCGTGGCCCAGGCGTCGACCATCGASCCYTCRTCSACATAGGCGCCGATGTTCACGAAGCTCGGCATCAGCACGACGTTGCGGCCGATGAAGGCGCCCTGACGCGCCACGGCCCCGGGCACGGCGCGGAAGCCGGCGCGCTCGAAGTCCGCCTCCGTCCAGTGGGCCCATTTGACCGGCACCTTGTCCCAGTACGGGCCCGGCGTCGGGTCGGCGACGCCCATGGTCGCTCCGACCGGCGCACCCATGCGGACGTTCGGGTTCAGCCGGAAGGACAGCAGCACCGCCTTCTTGAGCCACTGATGCGTGCTCCAGACGCCGTCCGCCCCGCGCGACGCGACCCGCGCCTCGCCCGAGTCCAGCAGGGCCAGGGCCTGTTCGACGGCCTTGCGGACCTCGCCGTGGGTCGAGACCGAGATGTTCGCCCGGTCCTCCCAGGCGGTCTCGACCGTGGATTCAAGGTGCGCGCGATCGAGCATCAGGCGTCTCCGGGCAGGCGGGCGGTGGCGAGGAAGGGACCGAGCGTGGCGGCCCGGTGATCGACGAAGGGGATATCGGCCTCATGGGCCCGGGTCCCGACCAGCACCGTGGTCATGCCGAGGGCGTGGGCGGGTTCGAGGTTTCGCACCGTGTCCTCGAAGAAGGCGGCCGAGGCGGGTGCGATTCCGAACCGCCCGGCCATGCGGGCGAAGGTGCGGGGATCGGGCTTGGGGATCAGGTCGGCGTCCTCCAGCGAGAACAGGCCGTCGAACAGGTCCGCCAGCTGCAGTCGCTCGATCACGCGCCGGGCATGGGCCGTCGAGCCGTTGGTGAAGACGATGCGCGGCCCGTCCAGCCGCTCCAGCGCCGCGCGCAGGCCCGGATCGGGCGTCAGCACGTCCAGGGGCACGTCATGCACCTCGGCCAGGAAGTCGTGAGGATCGATCTCATGGTGGGCCATCAGCCCGGCGAGGGAGGTGCCGTAGTCGTTCAGATAGCCCTTCTGCACCACCATGGCCTCGTCCGCCGGCAGGCCGGAGGTGCGCACCACATAGTCGTTGATGCGCTGCTGGATCAGCCGCATGAACTGCGACTCGGGCGGATACAGGGTGTCGTCCAGATCGAAGATCCAGCTACGGACATGGCGCAGATCGGCCCCGAACTCCGTCGCCTCGACCGCCTCGGCCGTCATTCCGCCTTCACCAGGGTGCCGGCGCCGTGTTCGGTGAACAGCTCGACCAGCATGGCGTGGGGTCGGCGACCGTCGAGGATGACCACGGCCTCGACGCCATCGCGCACGGCGGCCATGGCGGTCTGGAGCTTGGGAATCATGCCGCCGGTCGCCACGCCGTCGTCGATCAGCCTCGAGGCCTCGCCCACGGTCATCTGCCGGATGATCTGGCCGTCCGCGCCCTTGACCCCGGCCACATCGGTCAGCAGCAGCATACGCTTGGCCTTGAGCGAGCCGGCCAGGGCTCCGGCCACGGTGTCGGCGTTGACGTTGAAGGTCTGGCCGTCCTCGGCCACGCCGATCGGCGCGATCACCGGCACCCAGTCGGCGTCGGATTCCAGCAGCCGCACGATCAGCTTGGGGTCGACCCTGGTCGGTTCGCCGACCAGGCCGAGATCGACCTCGTGCTCGATCATGCTGTCCGGATCGCGTTTGGTCCGGCGCGTCTTTTCCACTGTCAGCAGGCCGGCGTCCTTGCCGGACAGACCGACGCCGCGCACGTCGGCTTCACGACCGGCCACGGTGATCCAGTGGGCGATCTCCTTGTTGACCGCGCCGGACAGGACCATTTCGGCCACCTGCATGGTGTCGGCGTCCGTCACCCGCAGGCCGTCGACGAAGCTGGACCGGACTCCGGCCTTGTCCAGCATGGCGCTGATCTGCGGCCCGCCGCCGTGCACGACGACGGGGTTGACCCCCATCAGCTTCAGCAGGACCACGTCGGCGGCGAACTGCCTGGCCACGGCGCTCTCGCCCATGGCGTGGCCGCCGTATTTGATCACCACCGTCTTGCGGTCGTAGATCTGGATGTACGGCAGGGCCTCGGCCAGCGTCTTCGCCGTGTCCCAGCCGCGTTCCTCGGATTGCCGTTCGGTCTCGTCCATGATGGCGGGTCAGTAAAGCCAGGGCCGCTCCCTGTCATCATGAAACCGGACGGCCCCGCCGCCGTTCCGACGGGATGAACCCGCACGACATCGACGATCGCGACCTGACGCCGTCCGGCCCGACCGACCCCGCCTCGCTGCAGCACCCCGACCCGACCCTCTGCCCCGAGTGTCAGGGCGCGGGCGCCAGCGCCTCGGGCGAGACCTGCGCCGTCTGCGAGGGAACCGGCAAGGCGACCGGCCGGACCGGCGGCGGCTGACCCCGCCGAACGCACGCCAACCTTGAATCCCGTTCTCCGGGAGAGTCGCGGCTTGTAACTATATGGCCACGCTGGCGGCTTATCCGCTCAGCCGGCTCGACCTCGGCCAGCGGGGCTGTTAAGAGGACCCAGCGGCGGCTTGTACGCCGTCGAAATTTCACTTGGGCTTCGGAGGGCATCCACCCATGCGCGTAAAGACTTTCATCATGGCCACCAGCGCGGTCGGGGCTCTCGCCCTGTCGGCCGGCGCAGCGGCGGCCGAGCCGAACGGCTGGTATGGGGCGATTGACGCCGGCTACCACACGTTGGGCGACGTAGAGACGATCTCGCAGACGACGTCG
>NZ_LMFL01000057.1:0-12485 GCF_001426805.1 Brevundimonas sp. Root1423 | reverse complement strand
ACCACCGACGAGGCTTCGGCCGTGAGGTCCGAACGATCCCAGTCGAAGTAGACCACGAACTCACGCGCGGCCGGAACCTGGGCCACCGGAGGCGGCGGGGGCGGCGGCGGCGGGGGCGGCGGGGGCGGGGGCGGCGGCGGCGGCGGGATATAGGCCGGCTCGTCGGCGCCGAACGCATAGCGCAGGCCCAGGGTCACGGTGTGGCTGTCGTCATAACGGCCCTGGAAGGGACCGATGGCCGAGGCCGCCGTCGAGGTGAAGGTGTTGAACTCCATGTTCGACACCAGGTAGCGGTAGGTCAGGTCGAGGTGGGCGCGATCGCTGATCGCCCACGCCAGGCCGGCGATGCCTTGCGCCGCCAGCTTGGTCGAGCTGTCGTCAGCGCCGACACCCACGGTGCGGGCGTTGGCGAAGGTGCCGATGAAGTTGGTGTCGACGCGGTTCACGCCGGCGCCGAGGCCGAGGAACGGACGCAGGGCGTCGCCTTCGTTGCCGAAGTCGAACAGCACGTTCATCATCAGGGTGGCGGCCTTGAGCTCGCCGTCCGGCGCCAGGCAGGAGCCCGAGGCCGSAACCACGTTGCACACGCCGCGCGGAACGCCGCCGGGACCCGGACGATCGATCATCTCGATGTCGTTCTGGCGATAGCCGCCCTCGAGCTCAACGCGCCAGTTCTGGTCGAACCGGTAGCCCAGACGCGCAAACGCGGCCCAGTCGCCTTCCGTCCCGATGTCGAACGCAGCCGACGTCGTCTGCGAGATCGTCTCTACGTCGCCCAACGTGTGGTAGCCGGCGTCAATCGCCCCATACCAGCCGTTCGGCTCGGCCGCCGCTGCGCCGGCNGACGTCGTCTGCGAGATCGTCTCTACGTCGCCCAACGTGTGGTAGCCGGCGTCAATCGCCCCATACCAGCCGTTCGGCTCGGCCGCCGCTGCGCCGGCTGCAAGCAGCCCCGCCATCGCGACGCCGGCGAGAAGTTTCACCTTCATCATATCCCTCATGCTCGTTGTTTGCCCGAAGCCCCATGTATACGGGACGCTCCCGAGGCCGAACGACAATGTACGGTCGCGGTTCCCGATTTTGGCTACGAATGCGGCGACTGTGGCGCCGTTTCAACACATTGGCCAGGCTTTCCCGAAACGAAACGCCTGCTAGGAAAGACCCCCTGAGACGAGGAGCGCGACATGGCTATTGGGTTTGACGGCCGGGTGGCCATCGTTACGGGGGCCGGAGGCGGTCTGGGGCGGGAACACGCCCTGGCCCTGGCCAAACGCGGCGCAAAGGTGGTGGTCAACGATCTCGGCGGGGCCCGTGACGGCTCGGGCGGATCGGCGACGGCGGCGGAATCGGTCGTGGCCGAGATCCGGGCCATGGGCGGCGCGGCCATCGCCAACGCCGCCTCGGTCACCGACGCCGTCGCCGTGGAGGCCATGGTCCAGGCCGCGATGGCCGAATGGGGTCGGGTCGACATCCTGGTCAACAACGCCGGCGTCCTGCGCGACAAGACCTTCGCCAAGATGGAGCTGGAGGATTTCCGCTTCGTCGTCGACGTCCACCTGATGGGGGCGGTCCACTGCACCAGGGCGGTATGGGACATCATGCGGGAGCAGAACTACGGCCGCATCGTCATGACCACCTCGTCCTCGGGCCTGTACGGCAATTTCGGCCAGTCCAACTACGGCGCGGCCAAGATGGCCCTGGTCGGGCTGATGCAGACCCTGTCGATCGAAGGGGCGAAGAACGACATCCGCGTCAACTGCCTGGCGCCGACGGCCCACACCCGGATGACCGAGGACCTCGGCGCGCGCCTGCCGCTGGACCTGCTCGGACCCGAGACGGTGTCGCCCGGCCTGCTGTACCTCGTCAGCGACGACGCCCCCAGCCGCTGCATCCTGACGGCGGGCGCCGGCGGCTTCGAGCGCGCCTATGTGACCCTGACCCAGGGCATCCGCGCCGTGGGCGAGGACGCGCCCGAACAGGTCGCGGCCCGTTTCGCCGAGATTTCCGACCGCACCGGCGAGATCGTCCCGGAGATGGGCGCGGCCCAGGGCATGATCGAACTGACAAAAGCCCAGCAAGCCACGGGCTGACCTCTTGCCTTGACCCCACGGCAGGGGCCTAGGGTTGGCGCCACAGCCGCGCCCAGGCCGCGAGCGACCGCGTCGCGAGCGTCAGCGCCCCAGCAAGGAAAGCATCGCCCATGCGCGAAGCCGTCATCGTCTCCACCGCCCGCACGCCGATCGGACGCGCCTATCGCGGCGCCTTCAACGACACCCAGGCGCAGCAGCTGGGCGGCCACGCCATCCGTCACGCCGTCGCCCGTTCGGGCGTGGATCCGGCCGAGATCGAGGACGTGGTCATGGGCGCGGCCCTGCAGCAGGGCTCGACCGGCACCAATGTGGCGCGACAATCGGCGCTTGCGGCCGGCCTGCCGGTGACGACGGCGGGGATGAGCCTCGACCGCCAGTGCGCCTCGGGCCTGATGGCCATCGCCACGGCGGCGAAACAGGTCATCCACGACGGCCAGGTCGTCGCCGTCGGCGGGGGGCTGGAGTCGGTCTCGCTGGTGCAGAACCAGAACATGAACCTGTTCCGCCTGCGCGACCCGGACCTGCTGAAGCTGCAGCCGCACATCTATATGTCGATGCTCGAGACCGCCGAGGTCGTCGCCGCCCGCTACGGAATCAGCCGCGAGGCCCAGGACGCATACGCCCTCCAGTCCCAGCAGCGCACCGCCGTGGCCCAGGCCGAGGGCCGGCTGGACGCCGAGATCGCGCCCATGACCGCCACCATGCAGGTGATGGACAAGGCCACGGGCCAGGCCTCCCCGCAAGAAGTCAGACTGTCCAAGGACGAGGGCAACCGTCCGGACACCACCCTGGACGGCCTGTCGTCGCTCAAGCCGGTGTTCGGCGGCGGCGAGGCGATCGCCGAGGGCCGGTTCATCACCGCCGGCAACGCCTCCCAGCTGTCGGACGGGGCCTCGGCCAGCGTCCTCATGGAGGCGAAGGAGGCCGAACGGCGCGGCCTGACGCCGCTGGGGGCTTATCGCGGCATGGCGGTCGCCGGCTGCGAGCCCGACGAGATGGGCATCGGCCCGGTCTTCGCCGTGCCCCGCCTGCTGGAACGGCACGGCCTGACGGTCGACGACATCGGCATCTGGGAGCTGAACGAGGCCTTCGCCGTCCAGGTGCTCTACTGCCGCGACCGGCTGGGCATCCCGGACGAGCGGCTCAACGTCTCGGGAGGCGCCATCTCGATCGGCCACCCCTACGGCATGTCGGGCGCGCGGATGACCGGCCACGTCCTGATCGAGGGCAAGCGCCGCGGCGCGAAATATGGCGTCGTCACCATGTGCATCGGCGGCGGCATGGGCGCGGCCGGTCTGTTCGAGATCTATTGACGGATCAGCCGCACCCGCCCTGCGGGCGTGGCGCGGCCGGGGTCTCCGGAGCCGGAGCGCCGGCTTCGGCGCATTGCGCCTCCCATTCGGCGCGTCGGGCCTCCATCAGGGCGAACCACCGCGCGCGCAGCACGGCGGGGCGGCCCGGGTAGCGGTCCTCCAGAAAATCGACCTCCACCACCCGGTCGGTGCGGAAGGTGCGGAAATCCTCGCGCGTCTCGCACCAGCCGACCAGCAGGCGCTTTGTTTCGCGATAGCCGACCAGGCACGGCCAGATGATCCGAAGGGTCTCCTGACCCTGTTCGTCGGCGTAGCGCAGCCGCAGCTTCCGGCCCGCGTGGATCGCGGCGCGGACGCGGCCCAGGTCAAGCGTTTCGATCTCGTGCTGCCACGCCGGCGGCGTCGCCACCGCCGGCTCCAGAATCACCGGGCGCAGTTTTTCCGGCACGGTGGCGGCGATCTTGGCGATCAGGTCGCGGGCGGCGCGCGCCAGGGCCGGATCGCCGCGCCCCGCCACCCATTGCGCGCCCAGCACCGCCGCCTCGACCTCGTCCGAGGTCAGCATCAGCGGCGGCATGTCGAACCCGCCGTCCAGCACATAGCCGATCCCCGCCTCGCCCCGGATCGGCACGCGCTGGCCCATCAGGGTGGCGATGTCGCGATAGATGGAGCGTTTCGACGTCTCCAGCTCGGCCGCGATGGCGTCGGCCGTCACCGGTTTCGCGGACCGGCGCAGCACCTGGATGATCTGGAACAGTCGGTCGGCGCGTCTCATTTCGCCCACCCTGGATGACGCCTGCTGACACCATGCCGTCAGCAGGGTGGCAGTAGTCAACTTCCTGTCGGCGGCGAGGGGCCGTCATATGCGGGAGGTCTCGATGCTCACCCTGTTCCATGCGCCGCAGTCGCGGTCCGGCCGTATCGTCTGGCTGCTGGAGGAGATCGGCGCCGACTATGACATCCGCCCTGTCGACATCTTCCGCGCCATGACCCTGTCCGGAGCTCGTGATCCGGCCAATCCGCACCCCGACGGCAAGGTTCCCGCCCTTCTTCACAATGAGGCGTTGGTGACCGAGTCGGCCGCGATCGCCCTCTACCTCACGGACCTGCACCCGGAAGCGAACCTGGGCGCGCCGGTCGGTTCGGCGGGTCGCGCCGCCTATGTGACCTGGCTGGCCTGGACGGCGGGCGAGATGGAGCCGGCCTTCTGGGACAAGATCAGCGGCGCGGCCGAGACCGACCCGAACGCGAAAGCCCGCCATGACGCCGCCGTCGCGCGCCTGCTGACCGCGCTGGCGACGGGGCCCTATCTGATGGGCGACCGGTTCACCGCCGTGGATGTGATGATCGCATCGGCTGTCGCATGGGCCCGCGACTACGTCCCCGGGAGCGCCCTGATCGACGCCTGGCTGGAGCGGTCGTTGAACCGGCCCGCCAATGCGCGCGCCCTGGCGAAGGACGGCGTCCTGCCCGGGGCCGTTCAGGCCGCCTGATCGGAGGAAGGGGCGGCGGCCGGCCGGTCGCCGCCGTCCGCCGGGCGTTCGATGGCCCGCAAGGTCGAGACGAAGTCGTCACGCCAGATGCCGACATCGGTGTCTCGCACGACCTGCATCAGGCATTTCCATTTCCGCTTGCGCTCGGCCAGGGGCAGGGTCAGGGCCCGTTTGATGGCGTCGGACATCTCCTCGCGGCTGAACGGATTGACCAGCAGGGCCTCGCCCATCTGCTCGGCCGCTCCGGCGAACCGCGACAGCACCAGCACGCCGGGGTCGTCCGGATTCTGGGCCGCGACATATTCCTTGGCGACCAGGTTCATGCCGTCGCGCAGGGGCGTCACCAGACAGACGCGAGCCGCGCGATAGATGCCGGCCAGCTGATCCCGGCGATAGGTGCGATTCAGATAGCGGATCGGCTGCCAGTCCATCTCGGCGTATTCGCCGTTGATGCGGCCGGCCAGGGCGTCCAGCCGCCCCCGGATATCCTGGTAGGCATCCACCTCATCTCGCGAGATCGGCGTGACCTGCAGCAACAGGACCTGGGACCGCATGTCGGGGTTGGTTTCCAGAAACTGCTCATAGCCGAGCAGCCGTTCTTCCAGCCCTTTGGAATAATCCAGCCGGTCGACCCCGACGATCAGGGAACGGAAGGCCGCCGACGCCGCCATCCGATCGTATGTCCGGTTTCCCTGGACCGAGTTGCGAGCGGCGATGAAGCCCTCGACGTCTATGCCTATGGGAAAGACGCCGGTCTGGACCGTCTTGCCGAAGGCCTCCAGCGCGTCATTCGGCAGCAGCTTGCCGTGCACGCCGGGCTCGGCCGCCACATAGTCGCGGAACAGGTCCAGCCATTCGCGGGTCTGGAAGCCGATCAGGTCATAGTCGAACATCGTCTCCACCAGGCGCCGGTGGTGCGGCAGGGTGACGAGCAGCTGACGCACCGGCCAGGGCACGTGCAGGAAGAAGCCGATCCGGTTCTTCACTCCCCTGCGCCGCAGGTCCCGGGCCAGGGGGATCATGTGATAGTCGTGGATCCAGATCACGTCGTCGGGCTGGATCAGGGGCGCAAGGACGTCGGCGAACCGCGCGTTGGTCCGTTCGTACCCTTCGCCGTACGACCGCTCGTAGGCCGTCAGGTCGACGCGATGGTGGAACAGCGGCCACAGGGTCTTGTTGGCGTAGCCGTTGTAATATTCATCGACGTCCTGGGCCTCCAGGTCGACGAGGGCGACGGTGACACCCGCGCGGTTCTCCATCTTCAGCTCGCCGGTGAACTGCTCGACCGTCTCGCCGGACCAGCCGAACCACAGGCCGTCGTATTTCCGCAGCGCCGCCGACAGCGCCATGGCCAGGCCGCCCGCCGAGCCGGCGGCGGGGTCCTTGGGGGCCGACACCCGGTTGGAAACGACGATCAGGCGGCTCATCGGCGGTCAACGGCTCCCTTCGCCTTCAGGTCGCTTCGCGATTTCCCGAACGGCGTCATCGCGCGGCAGTCCAGGAACGGCTCAGCAGGACGGCGCAGTTGATGATGCCGACCAGGGAATAGGTCTGGGGGTAGTTGCCCCACAGTTCCTTGTCGTTCAGGGACAGGTCTTCGGACAGCAGGCCGGCGTGGGTTCGGCGGCTCAGCATTTCCTCGAAGATCTCGCGCGCCTCCTCGGTCCGGCCATTCAGATAGAGGGCCTCGATGAACCAGAAGGTGCAGAAGTTGAAGGCCGTCTCGGGCTCGCCGAAATCGTCGGGCTCGATGTAGCGGAACAGGTAGGGGCCCTTCTTCAGATCGCGCTCGATCGCCTCGAAGGTCCTGACCTGGCGCGGGTCCCGCGGATCGAGGAAGCCGAGGTCGGTGAGCTGGAGCAGTGAGGCGTCCAGCTCGCGGTTGCCGAAACTGGCCGCGAACCGTCCCTCGTCCTCGACGAAGGCCTCGCGCTCGATCCGTTCGCGGATGATGCCGGCCCGCTCGCCCCAAATCCCGGCCCGCTCCGCCAGGCCGAGATGATCGGCCGCCTTGGCCAGCCGGTCGCAGGCGGCCCAGCACATGACCGAGGAGTAGGTGTGGACCCGGGCGATGGTGCGGAACTCCCACAGGCCGGCGTCGACCTGGTCGTGCATGGCGAAGGCGCGGTCCCCGACCTTCTCCAGGGCGTGAAAGTCCTCGATGGTGCCGGGGCGCAGCAGCCGCTGGTCGTAGAAGGTCTGAACCAGCGGCAGGACGATCTGGCCATAGACGTCGTGCTGCAGGTGCTCCCGCGCCTGGTTGCCGATGCGCACCGGCTTCATGCCGCGGTAGCCCTCGACCGACTCCGTGATCCGCTCGTCGATATCCTCTTCCAGACCCACGCCATAGACGGGCTGGACGTGACCGCCGGCCGAGGCGTCGACCAGGTTGCGCAGATAGCCGAGATAGTTTTCCAGCAGGTCGACCGCGCCCAGCCGGTTCAGAGCCCGCACCACATAGTAGGCGTCGCGGATCCAGCAGTACCGATAGTCCCAGTTGCGTCCGCTCTCGGGAAATTCGGGCACCGAGGTGGTCATGGCCGCGACGATCGCGCCCGTCTCCTCGTAGGCGCAGAGCTTCAGCGTGATCGCGGCCCGGATCACCGCCTCCTGATAGTCCAGCGGCAGATACAGGGTGCGGACCCAGTCCTGCCAATAGGCGACGGTTCGGTCGAGCGCCGCCGAAACGCCGGGACCGACATCCTGATCGTAGCCCTCGTCGGGTCCGAGGAAGAAGGCGTGCGGCCGCTCCAGCCGGAACACCCGCTCGTTGAGGATATGGGACACCGGGCAGTCGGTGGTCAGCCGGAAGGTCACATCGGTGCACAGATAGCGGATGTGGTTGGAGCCGTTGGTCGTCTCCGCCCGGCGCGCCCCCCAGTCGGCGGATGGGCGCAGGCGCACGCGGATACGCGGCGATCCGCTCAGGGGTCGCACGATCCGCCCGAACGCCAGCGGGCGGTAGGTCCGGCTATGTTTCGGGTGGCGCGGAGCGAAGTCGATG
The DNA here is from genome assembly GCF_001426805.1 of Brevundimonas sp. Root1423. Classification (NCBI taxonomy): domain Bacteria; kingdom Pseudomonadati; phylum Pseudomonadota; class Alphaproteobacteria; order Caulobacterales; family Caulobacteraceae; genus Brevundimonas; species Brevundimonas sp. Root1423. Next base: position 4,585 of record NZ_LMFL01000057.1, on the reverse strand, counting down.
ATCTCGACAGACGCGCCGTCCACGGCCGTCAGGACGGTCCGGAGCACCGGGGTGTTGCGGATATAGGCCTGCTCGACCGTCGCCTGGCCTTCCAGCTCCACATCCCAGAATCCGTGCTCGGGATCGAGGCCGTCCATCAGGGCCGAAAACACCGGATCCCCGTCCACGCGCGGCGCGCAGGCCCAGACATAGCGCCCGTTGCGGTCGATCAGGGCGCTGATGGAGCAGTTGCCGACGGGGGCGAGGTCGAGGTTCGGGGTCATGACGTCTCCTCGACGGCCTCCAGCCAGGCGAGGACGGCGTCCACGTCGGGCAATCCATAACGGGCGGCGGAGTCTCGCGGCGGCCCGACGAGAACGCCGAACCCGCCGAGGGCCGCGGCCGCCTCGAATCCGTGTTCGTCCGTCAGGTCGTCGCCCAGCATGACAGGCACGGCGCCCGCGAACGGGGGCTCCTGCATGAAGGCGGTCAGGGCCTTGCCCTTGTCGGAGCCCGGGGTCTTCAGCTCGATCACCAGGTGGCCGGCCTGCAGGGTCAGGCCCGTTTCGTCCGCCAGACGTTCGGCCAGGGCCCCGGCGGCGCCGGCCTCGGCGGGGGCGCCGCGGAAATGCAGGCCGGCGGAGACCGCCTTGTCCTCGACGATGGTGCCGGGACGGGTCTCGGCGAACCGTTCGAAGGCGGCCACCGCGTCGCGCACCCCCGGATCGGCCTTCGCCCGTGTCAGGGAGCCATCAGCGCGGCGCCGCTCCAGCCCGTGCACGCCCGAGGCCGGGGTCAGGGCCGTTTCGGCGATGCGGTCGATCTCGGCGATCGTCCGGCCGCTGACGATGGCGACCCGTCCGCCGAGCCGGTGCGCCAGAGATTTGAGCACCGCTGTCCGACGCGCATTCGGGATCACGGCGTCCGGTGTCGGGGCCAGGGGGGCCAGCACGCCGTCCAGATCGAGAAACAAGGCGGGCCGGCGCAGGCGCGTGGACGGTTTCGGAAGGTGCGGCATGGCTTCGGCGGCCGTTTTCACGGCGGCGGTGTTCTGGTTCGACGTCCCCATGCGCCTGTCAACGCATCGGCGCCGGGTTGGTTGTCTCAAGGTGAAGCTTTTCTTCGCATTGCAGCATGCCTCGGGCCCGGCGGAGACGTTGTGAAACCCGCCCGGATAGGCCAATTCCGCCTCATGACCGACGCCACCCCCGCCCTGCCCGCCGAGCCCGCCGCCATCACCGCCCGGGCGCGCGACGTGATCCGGCTCAACATCGCCGCCCTTCAGGCGTTGGAAACCGGGCTCGACGACAGCATCGCCCGCGCCTGCGAGATCATCCTGTCCCGCCCCGGCTATGTCGTGGTCACCGGCATGGGCAAGTCGGGCCATATTGGCGGCAAGATCGCCGCCACCCTCGCCTCCACCGGAACCAACGCCTTCTTCGTCCACCCGGCCGAGATGAGCCATGGCGACCTGGGCATGCTCCGCAAGGACGTCACCCTGCTGGCCATCTCCAACTCGGGCGAGAGCCGGGAGCTGCGCGATCCCCTGATCTACTGCCAGCGCGAGGGCATTCCCGTCATCGGCCTGACCCAGCGCCCCAACAGCTTCCTCGGCCGCTCCTCCGCCGTCTGCCTGACCATGCCGCAGGTGGCCGAAGCCTGCCCGAACGGCCTTGCCCCCACGACCTCGACCCTGATGACCCTGGCCCTGGGCGACGCCCTGGCCATGGTGCTGATGGACCGGCGCGGTTTCACCGCCGAGGCCTTCGGTCTGCACCACCCCGGCGGCAAGCTGGGCATGAGCCTGCAGAGCGTGCGCGACTGGATGGGCGATCGCCCGCCGGCGCCGGCGACGGTCCCGCTCACGGCCACCTTCGCCGAAGTGGTCTCCGCCATCACCGAGGGCCGCAAGGGCGCGGCGGCGGTGCTGGCCGGGGACGGGACACTGGCCGGGATCGTCACCGACGGCGACATCCGCCGGGCCTTCTCGCGCGACCTCAACGGCCTGACCGCCGCCGACGTCATGAGCCCGCGACCCAAGGTCATCGGCCCCGACGCCCGTATGAGCGATGCGGTCGACCTGATGACGCAAAACAGGATCGCCACCCTGCTGGTGGTCGAGGCCGACCGACCCGTCGCCATCGTCCACATCGCCGAACTGATGCAGGCCGGCTACGTCGGCTAGATTCCGGGTTCGCTTTCCCCGGCGCAGCCGGGCTTGAGAGCGGCGGGTTGATCACGAAGAGCACGAAGGAAGTCACGAAGGACACAAAGGCATCGGCGCCAGGCGCAAACCCCTTCGTGTCCTTTGCGACGAAACTCCCAATGCTCCCGCTTCGCGGAAAGCAGAGGGCTTCAATATGCCCGGCCGCCATCGACATTTCCGGGCGGCGCATAGCGGCAGGCCAGAACCGAGCGATCAGCTCGCGAGGCGATGGCGCAGCCGACATGGGTCGTGCCGCTCCAGACCAGCTGGGTGTAGTGGCCCACGTCGACCCAGTTCCCCGTGCGGCTGACGTTCGGGAACACCCCCGCCCGGTATCGCGCCTTCTCGGCGATCCATTCGCCGACCATGTCCTCGGGCGTGAAGGCGCGGCCGCCCCAGCCGCTCCACAGGTTCTCGCCATGGCCGTGCATGGAGGGGTCGTGGGCGAAACGGCCGGTGGAGATCAGCGCCTCGGCCCAGCGCCCGGCTTCGGCTTCCAGTTCGTCGCTCCAGACCAGCGGCGGTGAGCCGACCCGGGCCCGTTCGCCGTTGTGCGCCGCCAGCAGCCGCGTCTCGATCTGGTCGGACGGTCGCGAGCTGCGGGGCGGGGCGATGGGTACGACCTCGCGTGCAGACCGGGACGCCGGCTCGATCAGCGGCGCCCGCGCAGCCTGCGGCGCATAGCTGTCGGCGCAGGCGGAGGCGGCCGGCAGGAGGATGGCCAGAATCAGAAGGACGGAACGGCGCATGGGGCTTCCTCGGTCAGGTGCGGGGACATAGCGTCCCGGCCCCCGCGCCGTTCCGTGTCTCCGTTATTCAGCGTGCGGCGCCGCCCATCGGCGTGTCCATCAGCGCCTTTTCGGTGTCGTCGCCTTCCAGCGTCAGCGTCACCGCGGGCTTGCCTGCCTGGAACTCCTCCATCGCGGTCGCCTTGCGGGCGCGCATGGCGTCGGCCAGGGCGTCCATGTCGAGGCCGGCGGCGCGCGCCTGGGCGAACATGCCCTCGGAACGCATCTCTTCTTCCTCGACGTGGTGCTCGATCATTTCCGACAACACCTTGACCTTGGCGTCGTAGAAATCCTCTTCCGGTCCGCCGGCCTCGATGTCGTTGATCAGCAGCTTGGCGCCGTCATGCTCGACATAGGCCTCGTTCAGCAGGTCCTCGTCGATCTTGCCGCGGCAGGCCGGATAGAAGACCTCCTCCTCGATCGCGGTGTGGACCTTGAGCTCGAGACAGGCCTGTTCGGCCAGCGCCTGCTTCCTCGATTTCGAGGTCGCCTTTTCGAACGCCGCGAAGATCTCCTCCACCTTGCGGTGGTCGGCCTTCAGCATCGCGATCGCGTCCATCTCTTCATAGGTCTGCGCCATGGTCTCGTCTCCTGTCAGCGGGGGGGTCTGGCGGCTTAAGACCCTGAGACGGCGACCGTTCCCGTACCCACGTCAGCTGAGAGTCGTTCTCGTGAATTCGCCCCCGGGGGCGCCCGGCAGCGGACACAACAGGGTGATTTCGGCCCGAGTCCGGACCGCGTCCTCGTCCGCTACGACCGCTTTTGACGCAGGCGTCTGCCATGATCCCCGCTGGCCCGGTCAGTGGGCAGACGACCTGGACGACCTGGACGGTGTTTTTTCCGAAACCGCCCACTGGAGCCGACACGAGGGCAAATTACTTGACGTTGACGTAAACGTAGGGTTTGTGGCGAGCGAGTTTCCAATCCGCACCCTCGCCCTCAAGCAGCGAGCCACCGCGTGGCGAGCGTCAGGGCGCTCAAATGTGAGACGCACCCATGGCCGAGGCCTATATCTACGACGCGGTCCGCACGCCCCGCGGCAAGGGCAAGAAGGACGGGTCCCTGCACGAGATCACCGGCCTCAGCCTGGCCACCCAGGTGCTGGAAGCGCTGCGCGACCGCAACGATCTGGACACCTCCAGGATCGACGACGTCATCCTCGGCTGCGTCACCCCCGTGGGCGAGCTCGGCGCCGACATCGCCCGCACCGCCGTCCTCTCCGCCGGCTGGGCCCAGACCGTCGCCGGGGTCCAGGTCAACCGCTTCTGCGCCTCGGGCCTGGAAGCCGTGAACATGGCCACCGCCAAGGTGAAGTCCGGCGAGGCTGAATTCGCCGTCGGCGGCGGCGTCGAGGCGATGAGCCGCGTCCCCATGGGCAGCGATGGCGGCGCCTGGCCCGTSGAYCCSTCSTCGGCCTTCCCGACCTATTTCGTGCCSCAGGGCGTCTCSGCCGACATGATCGCCTCGAAATACGGCTTCAGCCGCGACGACGTCGACGCCTATTCGATGGAAAGCCACAAGCGCGCCGCSGCCGCCTGGGCCGACGGCCGRTTCTCGAAATCGGTGGTGCCGGTCAAGGACCAGGATATCCAGCATGGCGGGCACGGCGGCG